>QNEM01000137.1 GCA_003645215.1 Gammaproteobacteria bacterium | reverse complement strand
TGTGAATTGAATCTTCTAGCTCAAGTGATTCAATACAAATATTAGCCGACAGCTCTAGAAGTAATATTGAATTTAGCATTGAGCTTCTAGCCAAGGTTTGTCTAAAATCATATCCTGTTTCTGAATCTAAGCTGTGATATAGCATCTCTATGCTATCAAATAGCAACGTATCAAAATTCCGGTTATATGTGATCTCAGTCCACTTGTTCATGTTTTTTATAAGGCTTAACTTGTCGATAAGCAGCAATAGAAATGGCCGCTTATTTTTCTTATATAATTACCCAAAATGGCGCCATTTTTAGTAGGTATTTTGATATGTGGCATTTCCATGACTATTCCTTTAGGTCTGGGAAGTAGTTCTCAGTTCAGGATAGACCGATATTTCTAAATATGCCAATTCCGATTGTCTGGGTTTTGTTAATCCCCCTCATATCGTACCGAACAGATGGATGATTTTAAGGTTATTTGAACAGGACGTTCAAATAAGCGGAACCAAGACAGGAGTCTTGTTTGCGCGACCTTAAAAAATCATACGGCTATGAGGGTATCCGCAGGATACGATATCTGGGGCAGTTTTCTTTTGGATACTTTTCTTTAGTCTGTACAAAGAAAAGTATCACGCCGCTAAAAGGCGGAATCAATACTGTGATAAGGGCACAATCTTACGGATAATTAAAGTCCGCCTTTCAGGCGGTATACATTTGACTGGATACCGGCTCAAGGCCGGTATGACGATTAATCAGATTGCTCCAACAACTTAACCCCACCATCAGCTACCCCCACCGTCGCCAATTCCAACCCCATCTGATATTGCACGGCCGCCGCTACATGTTCACCAAGTTCATCCAGAACGGAAGCCAGTGTCCGATAGGCCTCTGGAACAGGATTGATTTCAATACTTTCTTCCAGATAGGTTCTCGCCTTGCCCCAGAGTTTATTCTTAACACTCAGCCTGCCCAGTGTTAATAGTAAGACAGACTCTCTTGCATGAGTGCTCAAAAAACTTTCAGCAAACTTTAACTGCCTGGCCAGATCTTTTCCTTCTACCAGACCGTATAGACCAAGCAAGGCAATATCCCACTGTTTTTTTAATGCCTTGTGGATTAGAGGTTCGCAATCTGAGGCATCAGCAAGTTTCAATTTTTCTTCTGTATAAACTTCAATCAGGTGAAGTTCAGTGCGTAATTTTTTCGGGATATTTAACCAGGCACTGTTTAACTTTTCTTTATTGCCCTCCAGTCCTGTCTGTCTTAATAAACCGCCATAGGCTTCCAGTTGTCTTGCCTGAATTTGCTCACGGGGTAAAATACCTGCACGTTGTATCTTCGGTAATAATTCCAGCATGGCATCCCAATCCTTGAGCTCGGCATAGGTATGCAATAACATTTTTTTAACCTGGTCCTGCTTTGGTTTTTGATCATGCAAGTGTGTCAAAGTCGCCAACGCCTGTTCCGTTTGCTGTTGCTTGATTTGCAGTTCTGCCTGCACCAGACCAATGGCAACTTCTGCATCAGGATCATCTTTATAGGCCTGCATCAAGTAAGCATCTCGCCTTTCCACTTCGCCTAATTGCTGTGCAGCTCTTGCAGCTGCCAGGTAATTAACCAATGGTGACTGGCTATGTGATGCGCCCCTGGTCAGGGAAACCTCGGCTTTATTCCAGTTGCCCTCAACCAGTGCCATTAATCCACGTGATAAATATTTTTCAGATAATCGCTGACGCCTGTTTTTCTTCCAGCTACCAAGTTGGCCGGGCATATTCCAGAAACGGCTTAGCAGCCGCATCAGGAAATATAACAGCAGAAATAAAACGATGATTGAGATAATGAAAAAACTGAAGCTTGTTTGAATTGTCCAGCCAGATATTGTGACTATCATTCTGCCGGCATCATGTTCAGCATAGTTACCTATACCTACTGCCAGCAACAATGAAATTATAATTAAGATCAGTAATCTCATTGAGACAGAGTCTCTCTTTGTATGTCTTCTGCACTCACTGTTTCACTTGTTTCTGAGTTGGCGTCTTCACGAAGATAAGCCCGTAAGGTTTCAACAGATGAACTAATATCTGGTAATGCAGGTTTCAGTTCGATTTGCTGCATTTGATCCAGTGTGTCCATCACATTTATAACTGCCGAATCGTTGGTATTAAAATACTGACGTAACCATGATTTTATAAGCACGATAGAGGCACGAAGGTTTCCCGTGTCCGCACGTAGTACTGACAGCCTTGCACTTTCCAGTTCCAGCCTGAGATTCTGGCTTAGAAAATATTCTTCCCCAGGTAATAACAAGGCCTGTTTCGCCTCGCCTGTGCGTTTAATAACTACCAGGCTCTTTATTTCCTGCCAGAGCAGGCGGGGAATTTTTTTCCAGAATGGCTCGGCAGCTAGCCCTTCATCAATCTGATCTTCATCTGCTGAAAGCACTGCTTTTGTAATCACTTCTGAGTTCAGCGGAAGATCGGCAGCAAGCTCAACCAACTCTGCCAGATAGATTGCCATCCCCGCGATGTCTGCATTATTGACAGCTCTTAACTGATTCATGTCAGAGACCAGTTGTTGCCTTACAGGCAACAACCCGGGATTGCCAAGATTTTTAAGCCTGAGATCTGCAGCCTCCATTGCCGCCAATGCCGATATGGCATCTTCCTCCAGCAACAAACGGTGCATGGCGATAATTAACAGATACTCAACCTCGGCAATGGCCCAGTCTTCATTATCACCCTGCATGTCCCTATAGAGTGATGCCAGGGCATCCGACTGCTCGCCTTGTTTTTGCTCCACTTGCTTGATTGCGTCTTCCATAGCTGCCATCACTGCAATACTTTCGCTGCTTAACCCGGCCTGTGCCTGTTCTTGTGCCTGTTTAATATTTCCCAGTTCAGCCAGATCAGATCTGGTTTGCTGTAATTCTTTCCAGAGATAGACTCCGCCAGCCGTTAAGCCACCGATTAAAATCAAAAAGATAAGAGCAAAGGATCGACCACGACATTTCTTTTTTGTGGTTTTATCTGATGCTATTTGTTCAGGTTTATTATCGCCAGGGTTCTTATCATCTGGTTTCATATCATTTCCATCATCAGTTGGATCTTCTGTCTGGCCTTCTACTTCATATTTGCCCGGAACTTCAGTTCTTACATTGCTATCTTCATGACTCATTCTTTAATCTCTCCGGCCAGTTTCGAAATAGCTCATTTCGATGCAGCCCATTTTACTATAGTGCTGAGTATACCTTCATCGCTACTTTCTTCAGCAAGAATTGGTGGTCTGGTAAACCCGAAGCCATTCGAAAAATCCAGCATCCGTTCACCCATAACAAGCAGTTGTTTGCCTAGTAGAATATTGCGCTGTTCGTCATTCAACAGGGAAAATAAATTCTCCAGCCCCTTGTTACTGGTTACGATAACGACATCAGGACTATTTGATGACCAAAGTTTAGCTACTACATCTTTGTCGTATTGCGGACAATCGCGGCGGTAGACTTCCACATAGTCAACCGTCGCACCTCTTTTTCTTAACGTTGTCGCCAGGTATTCACGTCCACCTTCACCACGAAAAATAATAATTTTCTTGCCACGAACATCTTTCTCACTCAGTGCTTCCAGCTCAAGTAATGCTTCACTATTTGCACCACTGTTAGTAATGACCTCTGCTGATAAAATTTGTTCAAGTGTTTTTGCTGTTGCTGTGCCAATGGCAATTAAAGTCAGCTTATCCAGAATTGACGTTTTTTCGGCCAACAATTTTACAGTCCAATTAACAGCATTCCTGCTAATAAAGATTCCGATATCGTATTGAGGAATATTATCCAGAACCGTTTTGGCGGCTTGTTGATTTCTACATGGTGTTATTTCTATCACCGGGAAACGAATCGCCGTACCACCAAGATTCTGGATTGACTCACAAAGCGCTTCTGCTTGCTGTTCTGGACGAGTAACAAAAACCTTTATGCCATCGAGAACCTCAGTCATGTAAATATTCTTTGAGTATGTCGTCAGCACCATTTTTCAGTAATGTTTCAGCAAGTTGTAATCCCAGGGCATCTCGATCCTGCAGATGCCCAACTACTGAATCCTTGATAATCTCACTGCCATCGGTACGCCCAACCATGCCAGTTATTTTAATAGTTTCCTGGCCAATCTCGGCAAAGGCTGCTATGGGTAACTGACAACCACCAAACAAACGTCTACTGACTACGCGTTCTGTCTCAACTTGTTGTTGTGTTGTTTTATGATTCAGCGAAGCAACCATTTCCAGAACATCATCATCACCTGCTCTCATCTGTATGCCGATAGCACCCTGACCAATCGCGGGCAAGATAATATCTGTTGGAATTATTTCACTGATACGATCTTCAAGGCCCAATCGCATCACCCCTGCTGCAGCAAGAATAATGGCATCGTATTCTCCATCATCAAGTTTCTTCAACCGCGTACCAACATTGCCGCGAAGATTTTTAATATCCAGATCGCCGCGCCATGCCATTAACTGACATTTTCTGCGTAGGCTGGATGTACCAACAACTGCACCTTGAGGCAAATCACCTATTCTTTTGTATTTTTCCGAGATAAATGCATCATGCGGATCTTCCCGTTCCAGGATCACTGGTAATTGCAGTCCCTCCGGCATATCAATGGTTACGTCTTTCATCGAATGTACGGCAATATCAGCCCGATGTTCATACAAGGCCTGTTCAAGCTCTTTGATAAACAAACCTTTACCACCGACCAATGACAAGGGCTTATCCAGTATGCGATCACCCTCTGTTTGCATGCTCACCAGTTCGACTTCAAGCTGAGGATGATGTTGCTGAAGCTGGGCCTTCACGTGCTCTGCTTGCCACAATGCCAGCGGGCTTTTACGGGTTGCGATGCTTACTGTTTTTAACGACATAATTTACCAGGCTCAACAATGGTTGGAGTGTTATTATATCCGGTATGCGCTTCAATAATGAAAAATAAAATGATGAAAATAAAATTATGAAACTGGGCATTATCATGGATCCCATCAGCGGGATAAATATTGCAAAAGACAGCTCGTTTGCCATGCTGCTTGCGGCGCAATCCAGGGACTGGGATATTTATTATATGGAAATGGACGATCTGTTTCTTGTCAACGATATTCCAAGTGCAACTACGCGTAGAATGACCGTAGAAGATGAAGCCTCTCGCTGGTATCAGTTTCATGATGCAACAACCCTGTCATTATTTGATCTTGATGTCATTCTCATGCGTAAAGATCCACCTTTTAATATGGAGTACATTTATTCAACCTATCTGCTGGAACTGGCGCATCGGCAGGGTACTTTGGTTGTCAATGATCCCGCATCCCTGCGTGATGCTAATGAAAAATTATTTGTTAGCTGGTTTCCGCAATGTACGACACCAACACTGGTTGCCAGAAAGTCAGAACATATTCTTGCGTTTCTGGATGAACATCGGGACATCATCCTCAAGCCTCTGGATGGTATGGGCGGTGCTTCAATCTTCAGGATCCAGCACTCTGATCAAAACACCAATGTCATTATTGAGACACTGACAGAAAATGGTGCCAAACATGCCATGGTCCAGCAATTTATTCCGGAAATCGTCGACGGGGACAAACGCATCCTGATTATCAATGGCGAGCCCGTGCCCTACGCCCTGGCCCGTATTCCAAAACAAGGTGAGATTCGCGGCAACCTGGCGGCAGGCGGATCTGCAAAAGGTGTTGAGTTAACCGACAGAGACCGGTGGATATGCGAACAATTGGCGCCTGTTTTAAAAGACAAGGGCCTGTTGTTTGTCGGCATTGACGTGATTGGTGATTACCTGACTGAAATTAATGTCACCAGCCCAACCTGTATCAGGGAACTTGATACAATATATAATCTCGATATTGCAGGTGATTTT
>QNEM01000136.1 GCA_003645215.1 Gammaproteobacteria bacterium | reverse complement strand
TCCAGTGGCAGTTACAGTTGATGTCACAGGAGGCAGGTAATAAGTGTCTACGTTGCCATGCGCCGCTGGCAGAACAAAAGGCGCTGGTGGCTCTGAAACATAACTGGCCGAATGCGCCCGACAAGGCAATACCCGACTGGATACCGCCGAATCTGGCAGATGCTGGACTGTCATGTGCCGCCTGTCATGTGCGCCGCCATCAAGTTTTCG
The DNA here is from genome assembly GCA_003645215.1 of Gammaproteobacteria bacterium. GTDB lineage: Bacteria > Pseudomonadota > Gammaproteobacteria > Eutrophobiales > Eutrophobiaceae > SMWN01. Next base: position 5,717 of record QNEM01000136.1, on the reverse strand, counting down.
GCCCACCGCCTAAACAAACCATCCCCGACGGCCAATCAGACAACTGGCCTCATGGCGGTTTTACTGCCAGCCAGGCATTTCAGGACAGCCGTTTCTGCGCTACCTGTCATCAGCACAATGAAAAAGAAAACCCGCCAAGGGTCAACGGTAAATTACAGGAGGATACCTGGAATCAGTGGCAGCAATCACCGCAGGCTAAACAGGGTATACACTGTCAGAGCTGCCATATGCCGGATCGGCAGCATCTGTGGCGTGGTATTCATGATGCTGATATGACACGGCAGGCTCTGGACATTCAAATGCAGTTAAAACGAACAGGGGAGAATGTTGTAAATGTTGAAGTAGTTTTGCATAACCTTGGCGCCGGTCACCATTTCCCTACCTACATGGTGCCCAAGGTGGAACTGGTATTTAATTTGCGTAACAGAGATTCAGGTAAAAAGCAGGTGTTTCACCGCTATGTTATCGGTTGGCAGGTGAATGTAGCACTTACTGATGAACAATTTGATACCCGTATTCCCGCTGGTGAAACCCGGAACCTGCAGATACCGCTGACCCTGCATGAGTCTGATGTTAACTGGGATGTCGAACTGGAGGTGGAGGTGATACCCAGAGAGCATTACGAACGGACATTCCAGCAAAGCCTGAAATATGCCGATACCTTGTCTGCTACGACCCTGGCCACCTTGCGTAAGGCAATAAAGGAAGCGCAAGCCACACATTATCGTTTGTTGCAGTTACAGGAGCCGGTACCGCGGTGGAATATTGCAAATTAGCACTGGTTTTGCATCGGGTCATAGAATGCAATCAGTCAAAATCATCAAAATTACCGTATGTTGTTGTTTTTTAAGATGGTAATAACATGGCACATATCCTGCTTAGTTTTTATTAATAATCGGCTATTGTGAGCATCGCATGATCTGGGCAAATGCCTCTAAACAATTGACGCGGCAGATGATGCGCCTGGTACTGCTACTGGTTTTGCCCTGCACACCTTGCCTTGCGGAACAATCTGATAAGGACGCCACGGCATCATCTGTAGACACGGTAGAGCATGCAGAGGAGAGTGCGGTGGTTCAGGAAAAGATTAAAAAGCCCAGGCGATCCCGGCTTAAATATCGTAACGGTCCGGTATGTATGTGCAGTGGTGGGTTGAGTGAAGCAGAAATTCAGGCGGCATGGATAAAACGTTTCTCGCAGGCAAAAGATAAGGAGTAATTATTATGTGCAATGCAAACCACGGTGAAATGCAAGCCATGCCGACTAAAACATTGTATGAACTGGAGTTTAGTGAATAGTTTTATGATTGATCAGTTTCAATATTCTGCCGCAGCTTGTAACGGGCAGGCTATAAACAAAAATGAAATGGGAGAAATAATATATGTCTAGATTTATTATATTTTTACGAGGTTTGATCCGGCATGCTGGTCGCGCACTGCTGGCTATCACATTGGTGATCTCTGGCACAACACTATTTATTATCAGCCATGATCGTAATGATGACTCTTCGTTACAGACTGCAACGCATGATGGCTGGGGCAGTGAAGCCTTGTCGATGGCATATGATGGCATTTCTTCTTCAATCATACCTCTGGCCAATGCCTGTGGTGTTGGTTCTTCCAGCTGTTATAAGTGCCACAATGGCAAGCGTGCTGCTGCGGCTAATATGGATAGCGAGAAAGCTCCCTGGCATAGCGATCATGCCAAGGTCAATAAATCATGCGCCGGTTGTCATAAGGGGAATCCACGTTTGATGAGAGAATCAATGGCGCATAACAAAATGATTAGCGATCCACGTGACAAAATTCAACAAGCCTGTTCAACCTGTCATAAAAGTGATGACCTAGAAACGTTGAGCAAGCCCTATATATCTCTGCGGGGGGAATAATAAATGAAAAGCAAATATTCAGCTAATATGAAGAAGGTGCAGTGCAAACGCTTGCTACTAGGTGGTGTTCTGATGGCACTGACGCCATCTATTGCTTCTGCTGGCGTCTCACTGCAATTTGGTGAAGAAGGTACTATGGACATTAGCTATGCTGTGCAGATATGGACACAGGCTCGTGGTTACAGTTCCCCCACTAATTCGGGTAGTTCTTTTGATACATTTCTGCGCCGCAATCGTGTGACTTTTTCCGGGCAGTATAATGACTTGATCGGTTATTATGCCCAGTTAGAGGCTGGTGGCGATAGTCGTAATGGCGTAGATGACCGCGCGGTATTCTTTCGTGATGCCTATCTCACACTGGATTACAGTGATGGTTTACGTTTCATGGCAGGCCGCTTCAAAAATACCTTTTCCCGTGAGAACCTGGAAGCCTGTTTCGAACCCCTGACTATTGACCGTGCAGAATCGATTGCCTATACGCCGTTTGGTGGTACTCGTGATACAGGTTACGCCATGTGGGGTAACCTGGCGGATGCGGCCTTCCAGTATCGTTTCATGATATCCGATGGCCGCGAAGGTGAAGGTAATAATGTACCTAAGAATTCACCGCGTTATACCGCTCGTGTTCACTGGAGCCCACTTGATCCAGAATATGACTATGGTTATCGTGGTAGCTACCTGGGCACGAGTGATGTATTTACAATAGGCCTTGCCTATGATTATCAGCCAAACGTCGCTTATGCAGACTTTACTAATAAAACCGATATAGTGGACTATACGGCAGTCACTGCAGATGTGTTCTGGGAGATGCCCACATCGACAGGCACCTATACACTGTCAGCGGCCTATTTTGATTACGATACGGAAAATGCCATCAACAAGGACCCTGATCCGACCTTACCTGTGAATTCACAACTGGAGGCCGTGTACGCCAAGGGAGCATACATGTTACCCGGCAAGGTGGGTATTGGTCGTCTGCAGGTGTACTTCCGCTTTGAGGACTCAGATTACGCAATAACGTCGACTAATCTCGATCGTGCCTGGGCTGGTGGTGGTGCTAATTATTATATTGACGGGCAAAGATTACGGCTCACTGCCGAATTTGCAAATATCACCTTCGATGAAGAAAGCACCACTGATGCAAGCCTGCAGGACTACGCACAGTTTACCACCTCGATACAACTGATCTTTTAAGTAACGAGGTTTAGTTCTTCATAACTGAGTACTATTTAAAACAAACGTTACTCATAGAACGTGGCATTGTCCTGGACAGTGCCACGTTTTTTTGTTTTTGTTTTTGTTCTTGATCTAACGATAGTCATCAGGATTTGAATAGCTGTTGTTGAGCCTTCTCGTACGTTGGAAAAGATCAAAAGCTGTATGCCGCGAAGGTCCGTTTATGACATGCCAGGTCGAAGCCATCTGTGTTAATGTAAAGGAACACTGTCTGCTTGGTTTGAGCCGGTGTTCACTACCGAATTAAAGAACTTTTTCTAGATAATCAGGCGAATATGGTTACAACACTGCAATTGTTCTATCTGATTTTCGCTGTGCTGGTACTACTGCTTGCGCTATCTCTATTTTATTACTGGTCGCTGTCGGGGCTACGTAAACGTATTATTGATATCCGTGAAGGCCATCTGTTGCCAGTGGATACACCTGCCATTTCACCACCATTTGTCCGTGGTTTGCTAGATGAATACAACATCACCAACGCTAGATTAGATTCAATTTTCAAAGTTCTCGAAAACTGCCAGACGAATGTAGGCAAAGAGCGCGATAAAATTGATGCAATCATACAAAGCCTGACCAGTGCAATACTGACTGTATCTAATGATTTGAATATCAACATGACTAATCAGTTGGCAAATGACTTCTTTGCCAAAGATGGTGTAACACTGATCGGCATCAACCTGTTTGACCTGATCCAGTTCAGGGAAGTGGATCGTAATATCTTGCGTGATAGTTTTTTATATAAAAAACCAATACGCAATCTGGAAATTTCTCTGGATATAAAATCAAGGCCGCGCTGGTTCTCCCTGAACCTGGTTTTTCTTAGCAGGAGCAAAGATGAATTAGAAGCCATTATTACTTTGCTCGATATAAGTGAAAATCACGAGTTACAGAAAACGCTGGCCAGTCGTGAAAAACTCGTTGCCATGGGGCAGTTGGCTTCCGGCATCGCCCATGAACTGAATACACCCCTGGGAAGCATACTGGGCTATACCCAGCTACTCAAAAAAGATTTGCTTGAACAGGGCCAATCTCATGAGTACGTTACAATCGTTGAAGATGAAACCCGGCGTTGCACCAAAATCATTAATGACTTGTTGAGTTTTGCTAGCCAGGAACAATGTGATGTTGAAACCTGTGAGATCAATGAACTGCTGATAAATATTTCGGATACCTTTTTAAAGTGCCGCATGCAACGCTATGGCATTGAGATCAATCTGGAATTGCAACCGGACCTGCCAATGGTAGAAGGTGGCTGTGGTCAACTTGAAATCGTATTGACCAATCTTATTATCAATGCAATACAATGCCTGGATGGTGTTGAATCGCCATTCATTAACCTGTGCAGCTGGCAACAAGGCAAGCAATATGTCTATATCAGTGTAGAAGATAATGGGCCGGGTGTACCCGAAGAAATACGACGCAATATTTTTGATCCTTTTTTTACAACCAAGGATGTGGGTGAAGGTAGTGGATTGGGGTTGTCAATATCACAGGCTTTGCTGTCAAAACGCGGTGCCTTTATTAAATATGATGCAGAATATGTTGATGGCGCTCGTTTCATCATCGGCCTTCCGTTAATTGATGAGCAAAGAGACAAGAAATGAAACAGGAAAATTCTGACCAGAAAACATCAGAGGTCGGGCTGGCAAATGTTGGGCATCATAAACCCGTTGTGCTGATAGCGGAGGATGACCGCAGCATGCGTGAGCTGATTGTGAAGGTACTGTCAGAATCTTCCATGGAGTTTGACACGGTCAGTGTAGAGAATGCGCATCTTGCCATGGATTACATGGCAACAACGCCGGTGTCAGTTGTGGTTACCGATCTTAAAATGCCGGGAGCCACTGGTCTGGATTTATTGAATTACGCGACATCACTGGATTCGACTATACAGGTGGTGATGGTAACCGGGCATGCTACTGTGGAAACAGCTTTAGAAGCGCTTAAACGTGGCTCATTTGATTATCTGCGCAAACCCTTCGATACCGTGGAGTTGTTATGTACAGTCGAACGGGCGTTGCAACATTACCTGCTGAGCAACGAAAATCAGAAACTCAAAGAATGTCGACGAAAATTATCGGATAAAGGCAATCTCATTGGTATGTCTCAGGCCATGGAAAAAGTAAACAAGCTTGTTGATGTGGCCTCTGTTCATGACTGCAGTGTATTGATAACCGGTGAAAGTGGTTGCGGAAAGGAACTGGTAGCACGCCAGATACACCAGCAAAGCAGTAGAAATGAGATGAAATTTGTTGCCATCAATTGTGCTGCTATTCCAGAGAATCTTATCGAAAGTGAATTGTTCGGTTATCGAAAAGGTGCATTTACTGGCGCCGAACGCAACAAGGCTGGCCTGCTCGAAGAGGCCAGTCATGGCACATTATTCCTGGATGAGATCAATAATGCGTCGTTAGCTTTGCAGGCAAAATTGTTGCGCGTTCTCCAGGATGGGAGCTTTTACCCGATGGGTGATACAACACCGATAGAGGTCGATATCAGGGTGATTACCGCAAGCAACAGAAGCATCAACGATCTCATTCAAAAAGGCGAGTTCCGTGAAGACCTGTATTACCGCTTAATGGTAATGGAAATT
>QNEM01000135.1 GCA_003645215.1 Gammaproteobacteria bacterium | reverse complement strand
GGAACTGGCAGGCAAGATCGCGCAGCATTCCGACATACTGTGTTCCTTGTCCCGGGAACAACAGTCCGGTTTTGTTCATGTTTGATTTTGAATTGTGATCACCTGTTGCATAACTAATTCCAATAGGCAATTGCCAGAAATCCTTATCATTATTTTCTGACAGCATCTTTACGGCATTATGAATCAAGGTCGGCAGATCTGTTTTATCTCTTTCGATTACGAGTGTCAGGCGATGCATTTTTTTCGCATCAAATTCCGCACAGGATTCTGCAGCAAAGGCACGATGTTCTGACCATGCTTTACTGGTATCGATATTTGTTAGTTGCTTGCTGAGTTCATCTTTTGTGTCCGCACTCAAGGCGATAATAAGTACGTGACCATCCCAGTCGATCTCTGCGTCATTGTCTTCAGCTTCTTCCAGTACACAATGAAAATTACTGCCACCAAAACCAAAGGCGCTCAACGCTGCGCGTCTTGGATGTGATTCGTTGGCAACCCAGGGACGCTTGATGGTATTTACATACATCGGTGCCTTGCCAGGTTGTAATGGCTCAAGCGGTTGGTCGACCTTGATGGTCGGTGGTAATACTTTGTGTTTCAGTGCTGATATCGCCTTGATCATTCCGGCAACACCGGCAGCAGATTTGGTATGGCCGATCATGGATTTGACAGAACCAAGGGCACACCAGGTGTCTTCTGCATTTGCCTTCCGGTAAACGTTTTCCAGTGCTTCTGCTTCTACGGCATCGCCGACCGAGGTCCCGGTGCCATGTGCTTCAATTAGTTCGATGGTATCTGGAGTGACATCGGCCTGTGTATAGGCATCTTCCAATGCCTTGGTTTGACCTGCTGCACTGGGAGCATAGATGGCATTTCCACGTCCATCGCTGGAGGTGCCGATGCCTTTGATCACCGCATAGATTTTATCGCCATCCTGTTTTGCATCTTCAAGACGTTTTAATATGACCACGCCCATGCCTTCACCGATGATGGTGCCATCACCGCCCGCCGCGAAGGGTCGACTATTACCTGTAGGTGAGAGTGCCGGTGTTTTGCTGAAACACATATACATGAAGATATCGTTGAAGGTATCCAGTCCACCGGCAATGGCCATGTCTGAACGACCGGACTGTAGTTCCAGCGATGCCATATGGATAGCACTGAGTGAACTTGCACAGGCGGCATCAACAACACAGTTGGTTCCGCCCAGATCAAAGCGATTGGCAATTCGCCCTGCGGCAACATTACCTAATAATCCCGGGAATGAATTTTCCTGCCATGGTACATAGCTATCGGAGATTCGTTGTACGACATCTTCAGCCGTTTCTGGATCAACGCCGGCATCTGCCAATGCCTCACGCCAGATCGGATGACCTAATCTGGCACCAAGAGGAATGACCAGTTCCAGTGTGCCAGTAACGCCCATGATGACACTGGTGCGATCGCGATCAAATTCCTTGCCATCTCCGGCATCTTTGCCGGTGGAATAACCTGCATCTAACAAGGCTTGCCTGGCGACCATCATGCCAAGCAATTGCGTGGTATCGGTGGCTTCAATATTTTTTGGACTCATGCCGTATTGCAGTGGGTTGAAATCAACCGGGTCGATAAAGCCACCGCGGCGAGCGTAGGTCATGTCTGGTGTTTTTTGATTTGAATCAAAATAATCTTCAGGATTCCAGTGTGAATCAGGAATGTCTGTAATGGCATCGACACCTTCCCGGATATTAGACCAATATTCATTCACATCACCTGCCTTTGGAAACAGGCAGCCGACACCAACGATAGCCAAGGGAGAAGAAATTTCTTTTTGATTATCCTGCTTCTTGTTCATAGTAACCCTGGTCATGATAAATTTTGCTCAATCACACTAATTTCTTGCGGCGCCAGATGCGCTACCTTATTGGAGAATTTTACACCCTGATTACGTAAAACATTAATACGTGTGACCACGGCAGCGCCATAAAGAAGATTCATCGCAACCGATGCAATGGTTCTGTTGGCAGGTTCTGCCATGAACGAATCCTTGCTCCATTCATTAAATGCACCCATGGATGGTCCGCACCAGACTTGATAGTCCACCTGTCTGGATGCTTCTCCTGCATTGGCCCAACGCGATGAGAGTCCCAGGTACCAGCGGAAGATCAACGCCATCTTGTGTTTAGGATCCTGTTCGGCTTTTACAATTTGTTCCGGATTACGTTCGTTGAAAAAATCACGCGTCAGTTGCCAGATGTCATTTAATGGTGCTTTGAAAATAGATTTTTCCACTGCCTGTTTTTCTTTTTCTGGAATGGCGTCAATGGAATCGTAAGCACGATAGAGTTCATAAAGTTTATTACCACGCATGGCAAACATGGTGCCACGTTTCAGTACCTGTAATTTTACGCCCATCTCAAACATATCCACCGCAGGTGCCATAGTGACATCGGCCTGTTGTGCTTCGGCCAGCATTTTTCGCACAATATCACTGCTGGCAGATTCAACACAGGCCTGATTCACAGTCCCGGTAACGATATAAGCTGCGCCCATAGAGAATGCTGCGGCTGCAGATGCCGGGGTAGCAATGCCGCCTGCGGCACCTACTCTTAATGGCATGGTGTAATTAAATTCTTTTTGTAAACGATCACGTAAGGCAATGATGGTAGGTAGCAGAGTGATCGCAGGTCGGTTATCTGTGTGGCCTCCAGAATCTGCTTCAACGGTAAGATCCTGAGCTACAGGTATTTGTGCGGCCAGCGTAGCTTGTTCTTCGGTGATGTCTCCTGACGAGATTAGCTGTGCCAGCATTTTTTCTGGCGGTGGGCTAAACCATTTTGTTGCGACTTCAATGCGAGATGCCTTGGCAATAATTCGGTTCGGTGTTTCGATCTCGCCATCTGCATTTCGATGGATACCATGTACTCGATAACGGACAGCAGGCAAGGTCAGTTTCATATAGGCAGAGGCCTCAACCAGGCGAATGCCATATTTGATATAAAGTGAAACCACTGCATCTTCATGGCCCTTCTCATTGGGCGAGAAAATAAGATTGAAGCAGAAAGGTTTTGACCCCAGTGTTTCTGTTAAATATTTCGCAGCATTTTCGATTTCTGGCAATGTCAGACCAGCCGCACCAAATGAAGCAAGTAAACCTGCATTGGTAGCCGCTTCGACCAGCTCAACAGAGGCTATGCCATTGGCCATGGCACCACACATATAAGGGAAACGCAGACCATGGTCTTCACAAAAACTGATATCGCCTAATTGACGGGGTGAACTGACAGGGGAAAATCCTGCCAATGGCAAGCTCTCTGTTTCAGTTTCCTCTTCAGGGCCAATAATCGCCTTACCTTGATCAGCAACAATATGTTTCTGGTTTTGATCCTGCACGATATAAACAGGCCTGTTTAGATCACAAATAGCTTTATGAATCTCTGAATCATCTTCAAGCAACATTGAACTATCACCGATCCATGAGCCCAGAAGATGATTTCCAGATACACGTGTTCCTGCTACCGGGCTTTCATCCAGCTTTTCTGTGGCTAGTGGTATTTGCGTTACTTGTGTCATATTTATTTTTACGAATCTTTATCAAATATCTTAAATACCATGATATTCAATGACCTGATACGTGTTTGCCGAGTGAAATCGGGTCGGCCATTATATATGAGATTGTCTTGCCAGAGGTGCTTTTTGGAGATTTTCTCCGCTAAACGGGTGGGTGCTTATCTCAAAAGCGAGACAAGGCTGAAGATCGCTATAACTACTTGATAAATATAATTATTTTTCTGCAACAATGTAGGCGATCCAGCCAGCATCGGCCTCACCTTCTGTTGACGGCTCAAAGATTCCATTACCTTCGTCGGTATCTTCGTCAGTTCCTTCCCAGTAAACCGTCGCCTTGAAACCTGCCTCTGTTAGCATTTCCGTGAGTTCTGGCAGGCTCCACAAACGCCATGCATAGCTGAAAGCCTTGTTGATCTTGGAGCCGTCTTTGAATTTAAAATGGATATAACATTGGCAATGTCCAGTCACAGGGTTATAGCTGGCCTGATCCCAGACATAAGTGAATTTGTCATGCTCAGTTCGCTCTTTCATTTCCTGGTAGGCCTCGTATCCGCCAAAGGCATCAAGAAAGAAGATCCCGTCATCGACCAGCGTCTTGTGAATTTTCTTGAAATACTTAATCATTGTTGGGCGATCTTCAAAGATCCAGTAACTGAAATTCATCGCCAGTGCGGTATCGATCTTGCCAGTCTTAACATCCAGGACGTTATCGTTAATAAGCGTGATACGTTTTTTCTGTTCCTTGTTTAGCTTCCCTACCTTATGTTGGCGGCCCCACTTAAGAACATCGTTATTCAAATCGACCGAGATCGCTTTATTGGTTTTACGACGACGTATCCATTCACATGAAGTATTTGCGGTACCACAAAAATCTTCACGTAGGAGTTTTGCTTTACGGCCACGGAGTTGTTGGAATGTCTCATCAACAAAATCGATCTCCGATTCGACACACTGAACAGATTGTTCGTAAAGAACATTAATATCTGCTTTGTCCGCCATGGTTTTTTTAGGCGTTGCAGATTTTTGATGTTTATTGAAACGATGTTTTTTTGTATGTGCCATACCGTGTGCCGTTATTGTTTTTTATTAATGACTGTGGAGATTATAAACTATTTATGGGTTCGGCAAGTTGGGTATCTATATTTGGTTATTGGTTTCGCTTTTATGGCGAGTACCTTCTGTTCAAAAAAGAAGGTACCAAGAATACCTTTCCCTAATGCCTTACCCTGCGGGTTCCTGAAATTATTCTGATAACTATGGGATATATCGTTTTCACATATTGAAATAGCAAAGTGGACACCTTGCATATAGTGTCTATACTCATAATCATTCCTATCTAATTGAAACAAGGTGGTTTTTCGTGATGTTCAATTTCGAAACCTATAATGTATTATGGGACGATGCATCCCTTAACGCTTAGTTATTTGTATACAAAGAATGAAGATTTCCCTAAAGCACACATTGCAAAGAAGTATCTTTGAATTAATGCTAGAAAAATATGGAGTGGATTGAAATTTGAGGTATGCATTTTATATGGTTTGCATAGCTATTTCACCTATATTGTTAATAGGTTTAAGCTTTGCAATTATCACTTCTTGTTCTTTGTTTGATTTTGCCTTTGGTTTTTCTTGCAGCAAAGCAGGTCCTAGTATAAGTGCGTCAGGCGTCTTCTTTCTATATGGTTTTCTCGGTTTCATCGTCACTGTGCCTACTGCTGTGATTTTTGCAATTATCGGCGCTTTTGCCGGTTCATTTACCAATGAAGATGACGAACCCTCCCAAGACCCACCAAATACGTGGCCTCTTGGGTGATATGCAAAAAAAAACACATAACAAATCACTCTACACGGACGCGCAAAAAGCCGCATGAACGGGAACTCAATCGTTAAAATTAACGAAGGGATAAATCCCCCTCATATCCTGCCGAGCAGGTGAATGATTTTAAGGTTATTTGAACAGGACGTTCAAATAAGCGGAACCAAGACAGGAGTCTTGTATCCGCGACCTTAAGAAATCATACAACTGTGAGGGTATCCCCAAGTTTTTATTTGGGGACATGATATTTGGGGCGATTTTCTTTTCGTACCTTTTCTTTCGTTCGTACAAAGAAAAGGTACACGCCGCTAAAAGGCGGAATCAAAACTTAAATACTATTCAAGTATGTAAGATCCCTCCCTCTGGTTCGGGATGACATTCTATACATAAAAAAGCCCCGCATTGCGGGGCTTTTCAATACTTCAACGAGTTACGTTGAATAAAATGTAGCTGGCTTACATCATGCCGCCCATTCCACCCATACCGCCCATTCCACCCATGTCACCCATATCAGGCATTGCAGGAGCATCATCTTTTGGTGCTTCAGCAATCATGGCTTCAGTGGT
>QNEM01000134.1 GCA_003645215.1 Gammaproteobacteria bacterium | reverse complement strand
TTAGATATTCTGAGAAGATAGATTTAGAAATATTTCACCAGTTAATGGTCAGGTCTTTGCTTTTCAATTCGTATTCTTTTCGAGAGATTATTTTTACATCGGGGTGTAGCGCAGCCTGGTAGCGCACCGGCATGGGGTGCCGGTGGTCGGAGGTTCGAATCCTCTCACCCCGACCAGATAAGATTAAACCATATTGCCAGCGTCATTTTCCCAATCAAACTACTCCATTTAGAAATTATAATTCTCACCTGGCTGGATCATGTTAAGCAGTTTTATTGTAGATGAATGTGACTCCCTTCCTTGTCTTACATCAGTTAGAATACACTCATACCCAAACTACTCTGAAACCTGCATTTCCAAGTGGTTTGTGTATAGATACAATAAATAATCATCATCATTATTTAAATCTAAAACTATATCTAATGGAATTTAACAAGCTATTTGTATACTGCGCACTGCTTATGCTGATTTCCTGTGCTGAGGAAATTGACCCCAGAATTGCTTTTGAAAAAGGGGATTATGCAAGTGCATTCCCAATATGGAAACTCCGGGCTGAGCAAAATAATCTGGAGGCACAAAATTTTCTGGGCATACATTACCTGCTTGGTTTGGGTGTAAAGCATGATGTTCTACTGGCAAAGAAATGGTATGAAAAAGCTGCTATTGCCGGTCACCCGGATGCACAGAGAAATCTGGGGGTGATGTATGAATCAGGGCATGGCCTGGCAAGAGATTTTGAGAAGGCATATATATGGCTTTATGCTGCGTACAGGCAAGGACATCCACGAGCAGCAGCGAGCCTGGAAACCCTGGTTACGAAACTTTCACCAAATAATAAAATTGTGCTTCGAAGGAAGGCGAGAGAATATATTATGGAGGATGTACTGGAGGCAGATGCAAATGACTTCTGAAGGTATTAACAGTTCTGGATTAATACTATGTGCGGGATAGTTGGCGCGGTCGCACAAAGGGACGTAACGCCTGTTTTACTTGAAGGCTTAAGACGCCTGGAATACAGGGGTTATGATTCTGCCGGAATCGCTGTGCTTAATAGTGATAACTTGCTTGAACGAACCCGGGTAGCCGGGAAGATCGAGGATCTTGAGCGCGCTCTGCAAGGTGATCTATTATCGGGAAAAACAGGAATTGCCCATACACGCTGGGCAACACATGGAAAACCTACTATTGAGAATGCCCATCCTCATATTTGTCGTGATCAGCTTGCCTTAGTCCACAATGGCATTATCGAAAATCATGAGAAACTCAAAGAACAACAAATAAATCTTGGCTACAAATTCACCTCCGATACAGATAGTGAAGTCATTGTAAATCAAATACACGACTATCTTGATAAAGGTGAAGACCTGCTTGCCGCTGTGCGGAAAACAACGAAGATTCTTGAAGGTGCTTATGCACTCGGTGTTATCAATAAGGGTGAGCCTGATCGAATTGTTGCAACTCGAAGTGGTAGTCCACTAGTCATTGGTGTTGGCATCGGTGAATATTTCATTGCCTCAGATGTATTCGCTCTATTACCTGTGACGCAAAAATTTATTTTTCTTGAGGAAGGAGATATTGCAGATATCAGTCGGGAGAGCCTGACCATATACGATATAAACGCTAATGTCGTAGAACGACCAGTCAGCTTGTCAGAATTATCTACTGAGAGTACTGATAAGGCCGGCTTTAGACACTACATGCTGAAAGAAATATACGAACAGCCAACGGCCATTACCGATACCCTTGAGGGAAGACTGGATAAAGGCTTAATCGTTGAAGATGCCTTTGGTCAAACAGCAAGTCATGTTTTTGATAAAGTTGAGTCGATTAAAATTGTTGCCTGTGGCACCAGTTACCATGCGGGCCTGGTCGCAAAATACTGGGCGGAAGAACTCGCCAAGGTTCCATGCCAGGTGGAAGTTGCCAGTGAATACAGATACCGGGACATCTTTGTTCCGGAAAATACTTTATTTGTAACGATTTCACAGTCTGGCGAAACCGCAGATACGCTGGCTGCTTTGAAAAAGGCAAAGGCATCAGGTTATTTGAGTACCTTGAGTATATGTAATGTTGCAGAGAGTTCGATGACGCGTGAGTCTGAACTGGTTTTTCTGACAAGGGCAGGTATAGAGATTGGTGTCGCATCGACCAAGGCATTTACAACACAACTGGTTTCCCTGCTGTTACTGATTCTGGCCATCGCCAGAAGACATGGCATGGGTAGTGATACTGAAAAAGAGATCGTTTCCCAACTTGAACATGTGCCTGGAAAAATAAATACAGTGCTCGAACTCAATGAGTCAATCAGCAGGCTGGCAAATCAATTTGCCAATAAAGATCATGCGCTTTATCTGGGAAGAGGTACGATGTTGCCCGTGGCAATGGAGGGCGCACTTAAGCTAAAGGAGATCTCTTATATCCACGCAGAGGCATATCCTGCCGGGGAATTGAAACATGGGCCATTAGCATTGGTGGATGAAGAAATGCCTGTCATTGCTGTAGCACCGAACAATTTACTCCTGGAGAAACTGAAATCAAATTTGCACGAGGTCAAAGCCCGGGGTGGAAAACTCTATGTCATTACTGACACCAGTGCCGAGATTGATTCGGATGCGGATATTGAACTATTAAAGATATCCCCGGTTAATGAGTATATATCTCCAATTGTCTATACTGTGCCATTACAACTGCTTTCCTATCATATTGCAGTCTTGAAGGGAGCCGATGTCGATCAACCCAGAAATCTGGCAAAATCTGTTACGGTGGAATAACTGTAGAAATAATTATATTTGATAACTAACCTGTATAACTTTAAACGAGCTATCGATTAAATGAAAAAGGAATATCGTCTATTAGTTGTTGATGATGAACAAGACATGCTTTTATTACTTGAAAGCATATTGGAAAACGGAGGTTATGATGTAAAGACTGTTTTATCAGGTGAAGAGGCACTAGCAGAGATGCAGGACAATATGCCCAACCTGGTGATAACAGATTTGTTTATGGGAGAGGGCATGAATGGTATGCAATTAATGGAAAACATACATAAGAATTCGCCATTACTTCCAGTGATTATATTAAGTGGTCAGGCTCAAATCAGGGATGCAGTGCAGGCCACCCATATGGGCAGTGCTGCATTTTTAACCAAACCCATAGGCAGGGAAAAACTGCTTGAACAAGTAGGACAGATTTTAATTACAAGCGCCAGTGGCAAAAAGAACAAGGAATTCTCGGATAGCATTATCTATAAAAGTAATATCATGGAAGAGTTGGTTGATCTGGCCGTGGCAGTCGCTGCAACCAGTGTCACGGTGTTCATTAGCGGTGAAACAGGGACAGGGAAAGAAATCTTTGCCAAGGCAATTCATGAAGCCGGCGAGCGTAGAAACAAGCCTTTTATTGGTGTTAATTGTGGAGCTATACCTGAACAATTACTCGAATCTGAGTTGTTTGGACATGAGAAAGGCGCTTTCACAGGTGCGGCAAGTAAACATGATGGACTGTTTCAGGCTGCCAGTGGCGGAACAATCTTCCTTGATGAAATCGGCGATATGCCCTTATCCTTACAGGTGAAATTGCTGAGAGTGTTACAGGATATGGAGGTGCGTCCGGTCGGCGCAACAAAAAACATTCCTGTCGACGTCAGGGTCATTTCAGCATCACACAGAAATCTTGAGGCAATGGTAGAAGCAGGTGATTTCAGAGCAGATCTTTACTATCGTTTAAAAGTTGTTACATTGGCAATACCGAAACTTTCAGATCGTTATGAGGATATTCCTCTTTTGGCCGATCATTTTCTGGAACAATTTGCACAGGCAAACAATACCAGTAAAAAGAAATTATCACCTGAAGCTTTAAATTATCTGATATCTGCAGATTGGCCCGGGAATATCAGGCAATTGAATAATGTTATAGAATTATGCGCAACACTAAGTAAAACAAAAAATATTGCCTTGAGTCTGGCTAAATCAGGTTTACAGGACAGAAGTACCCAGATGAAAACCCTGAAAGAGGCCAAGTCTGAATTTGAAAAGAACTATTTAATCAGTGTGCTTAAAATGTCTACTGGCCATGTTGCAAATGCAGCAAAAATAGCCGGAAGAAATCGCACAGAATTTTATAAACTATTAGGTGTCCACAATATTGAGCCAGGAAAATTTCGTAACAAAGACAAGTAGTAAATTTTAATTAAACAGATGGCAGGTATTATCAAATGAGCGATGAAAAGGTAGTTGTTAATATAGATGTTGACCTGGAAGATCTTATTCCCGGGTTCCTTGAGAATCGGCAAAAAGATATACTGAAACTCGAACAGGCAATTGCAGAAGTAGATTTTGAAATTCTCAGATCTGTTGGCCACAACCTTAAAGGTGTTGGCGGTGGTTATGGATTTCATGAGATGACGACATTTGGTGCAGCAATTGAAGAAGGTGCCAAGGAAAACAATCTGGAGATCATTAATGAAAATATCAAAAAACTGTCACATTACCTTGCTAATGTAGAAATTAATTACCAGGAAGAATAAAAATAAAGTAATGGACGATAAGCTGGAAAACAATTCACCTCGCTGGTTGATTTATGCTGTTGCTTTGCTTTCAGGCCTTGCTCTGGGTCTGACACTGGTTTTTATTGCGTGGAACAGTGCCCTGGATGAGAACAAAAGAGAGTTTTCCTTTGAGTCTTCCAAAATAAGGGAAGTTATTGCTCATAATATCCAGGTAAGCAATGACGTTATCAATACCGTTGCATCATTAATCACTGAAAATAAGGATTTTGATGATCAAATATTTCAATCGTCAGCAATAGGAATACTGGAACAACAACATTTTATAGAAGGTCTTTTTTATTCCCATGTTCAAAAAACAGGAAATAGCGCAACTTCAGAACTTGATATGGAGATTGTGAATTCAAGGTATCGTGATACACAAATATCAATGGATGTACAAGATTTAATAGAGAATGAGAATTTCGAAAATGTACTGGAATTTATACTTGCTGATGAAAGTAGTGAACCTGTTGTTTCCGTTGTGACTCTGGAGTCAAATAAATATTACATCCTGTTCAAGCCTGTATTGAATCAAGACTATTCTGCAGTTGATGATGAAGATTCCACGGGTTCAACTCAGGGGATTCTTTGTTTATTGATAAATCCGGAAAAACTGGTCGGACTTTCCAATATTTCCAGTACCCTGATGGTTGATTTGCATAGTGAATCATCAAATCTAAGTGGTAGAAAATTAATATTTACCAGCGGTCCTTCACTGGAAGAGAGAAGTGGATTGTTGGCATCCAGCTTCAGTGAAGATGCTTCGATTCAATTCCCCTTGTATTCTGTAAAATTATCAATATCGAAAGACGTATATTGGCCCGATGTGAATCGGAAATCGATATACCTTGCCCTGTTTATTGGATTGGGCATCACTCTTTTACTCATGGCATTAGTCAGGGCAAAAGATATACGTGAAAAGGAGTTGAGTGAACGTAATAGAGAGATTGAATTACAGGTAAAACAGCAGACCAAACAATTAGCTTTAGCCAGGGATAAAGCGGTTGACGGATCGCGTATGAAATCAGATTTTCTGGCAAGTATGAGTCATGAAATACGTACGCCTCTTACCGCCATTATTGGCATGGCTGAATTGCTTGCTGAGACAAAGCTGAGCAGTGATCAGGACAAATATGTCAAGGTTTTCAGGAGAGCAGGGGATACCCTGCTAAGTCTGGTTAATGACATACTGGATCTTTCTAAAATTGAAGCAGAGCAACTGGTGCTAGAACATATGCCTTTTAATTTGCTTGATGTTATAGAAGAATCGGTTGAAATTTATGCCGTCAAGGCAGCTGAGAATCATGTTGAACTAATTAGTGATTTCGAACCAAAATCAAACATGCTGCGCTCTGGTGATTCGGCCCGACTCAGACAAATCATTCTTAATCTGATCAGTAATGCAATCAAGTTTACAAGTGAAGGCCATATTCTTGTAATGGTGCGAGCTACTGATGCAGAAGAGGTACAAATATCAGTAACCGA
>QNEM01000133.1 GCA_003645215.1 Gammaproteobacteria bacterium | reverse complement strand
CCCTATAACTACGCATGGTCTGACCATTACCATTACAGATAACGGTAAAGGTGGATCTATTCTCAAATGGAAGGGTGCATTTTACCGTTCCTTCCAGGGACCTGTTCCACCCCATGAATTAAGTGATGAATACGCAACTGAAAAGTTAACTGTTTTCTATCAGACAGGCATGGAAAATATCAAAAAACTGTCTGAATAAATACAAACAGGGATACCGGATAAAACAACTCCGGTGTCCCTGATTTTTCCTGAATAAATCCTCCTGAATAATTCATCAGTTTCAAACTTACCTTGAATTATTTACTTTCAACTCTTCTCCTGTTTTGTGTGACATCGGCTGTACAATCTGCAACATTTGCTTATATCACCAATCACGTCAGTGACAACGTCTCGGTCATTGACACAACATCAAACCAGGTCATCACGACCATAGATGTAGGACATCGCCCTGCCGGAGTGACGGCAAGCTCAGATGGAAAACGCGTGTACATCTCGAACCCTGAAAGCCAGGAAATTTCTGTTATTGATACAAGCAACAACACACTGATAAATAATATTAAAGTGGGCGATGCCCCTGTTGGGATAGTTGTCAGCCCGGATGGTGGGAAACTCTATATTGCAGACTGGTATTTGAATATCGTTTCTGTCATGGACACGGACACCATGAAAATTGTTTCAGAAATTAAAGTTGGCAAATCACCCTCAGGAATAGCAATTAGCCCAACGGGAGACCGCTTGTATGTGGCCAATAGAGAT
The DNA here is from genome assembly GCA_003645215.1 of Gammaproteobacteria bacterium. Classification (GTDB taxonomy): domain Bacteria; phylum Pseudomonadota; class Gammaproteobacteria; order Eutrophobiales; family Eutrophobiaceae; genus SMWN01. The sequence continues at coordinate 5,318 of QNEM01000133.1, read as the reverse complement.
GACCATAATTTAATGCTCATTAATGTAGAAACAGAAAACATCGAAGCTGTTATTCCAGTCGCAACTGCACCCTTTGGTGTTACCGCTGCAAAATCAAGCAATAAAGTTTTTGTTGCCAATGTTCGCGCTAACAGTGTCAGTATTATTGATCTGAATAATGACAATATGGTCACCAATATAAAAGTTGGTGGGTACCCCTATGCTATCGCACATGATGAAATCAGAAACAGAATTTTTGTCACCAATCAGCATGATGGAACCGTCTCGGTTATTTCATTAACTGAGGAAAAAGTGATTAAAACAATTACGGTGGGTGACTATCCTGAAGGTATTGCGCTACACCCCTCAGGCAAGTCTGTTTATGTTAGCAACTGGTTTGATGGGACAGTGAATATCATTGACGCAGATACCCTGGAGATAACAGGTGAGATTATAACCCAGGATGGTAGCCGAGCCTTTGGTAACTTCTTTTCAACACATTAATTCCATGCTTTGAAAAGGCGCGCTTAATTGGCACTCACCGTCCGGTTTTGTGCCCAGGCTCTAAGTGATTCTATTTTCTCTGCCATCACTATAGACAAGGGACGTGTCCTGGATAATTCTTCAAGCAAATGTGATTCATTTAACTCTATTTTCTGGGCCAATGCAGAATAGAGTGATGAGACAATGGCTTGCTCAATCTCCGAGCCTGAAAATCCAGCACTGTTCTCTGCAAGTGTTTCAATATTAAAATCAGCAGGCTCTAATTCGCGCTTTGCCAGATGTATCTCGAAGATTATTCCCCGTATTTCACTGTCAGGTAGATCTACAAAAAATATTTCATCAAGACGGCCCTTGCGCACCAATTCTGGTGGCAGTGCCTCAATTTTATTTGCTGTTGCAACGATAAATACTTTCTCTTTATTTTCAGCCATCCAGGTCAGGATGGTGCCCAGCATTCTGCTTGATGTTCCGCCATCGTTTTCACCGACACTGATACCTTTTTCAATCTCATCCATCCACAGAACACAGGGTGACATTAGCTCTGCCATCTCTAATGACTCTCTCAGATTTTTTTCTGATTCTCCATAAAATTTGCTATAAAGCGAACCAAAATCAAGCCTTAATAATGGCACACCCCAGGTACCAGCAACTGATTTTGCCGCCAGGCTCTTGCCGCAACCCTGCACCCCTAACAACATGATCCCTTTAGGTGTATCCAGGCCCGGATTCTGAATCTCCCCACTAAATATCTCTCTACGGAATTGTAACCATTGTTTCAAACCCTCAAGACCACCAACATCAGCAAACTTTGCGGTGTCATATTCAAATGAAAGCACACCGCCTTGATCCAGCAATTTAAATTTCGCCTGCATAATAGTGCTCAGATCAGATTGTGACAGTGCGCCATCATCCTCTATCGCACCCTTGATTAATCTGCGAGCATCATCAACAGGCAGACCAACGAGACTTTCTACCATCTGGTTCAAGAACTTCTTGTCGACAACAATGCGCGCACCGGGATTTATGCTGGCCCATCTTTTAGCCTCGCTGCGAACCATCATTTCAATCTGGCTACTATCTGGCATGGATAACTCAAAACGTGCACTGTATCTTTCCAGCTCTTCTGGTAATTCAATTTCATGAGAAATCAAAACGATATGGTGAAAGGCTTCATCCTGCATCAATGCAATATCTTTTAGCAGACGTACGTGAACCGGGTCATCCAGAAAAGGGTGAAAATCGACTAAAAGGTAAATACCCTCATGTTTGGTGGTTTTGATCTGGGTGAGTAGCTCAATGGGTTTACTATTGTGCCTCTGGGCAGGCATATCAACATCAAGTCTTTTCAGGCCCTCAGTAACAGTCCACAGAAATAAGGACCTTGGTAAGTTCTTGATTAACCTGTTGAATAATTCTATCAGGCGAGCCTCTTCCTGAGTCTCAACAATAATAATTGGCACCGAAGAATTAAGAAGTAATTCAAGATCCTTTAGATTTTGCATAAATTTGAGGTAATTGTTGCTTTAAACGTCATCATACCTCAAAAAGTCGGACGCTCTAATATTAGTCATTTTGCTGCTAAAAGAGTAAATACTGAATATTTTATTGAATATTCAGTATTTTGTTGCTATAAATGAACGCCGTGAATACAAGTCAGAAAAATATAGAACTGGATATTAGTTCTCAAATCGTAGAGGCCGCACACAACCGTTTCAGACATTATGGTTATGGCAAAACAACGATGGCCGAGATTGCTGCAGATATCGGTATGTCTGCAGCCAATTTATACCGCTACTTCAAAAATAAACAAGACATCATCGCCGAATGTGCCAACAGGTCCATGTGTGAGCGCCTTGATCGCTTGCGAGTAGCCATCAGAAAACCTGAGTTAAGCGCCATTGAAAGACTTAAGGCCTATGTCCTGACTGATTTAGTGATAAGCCAGGAGATGGCTGAGAACGATGAAAAAATCAATGAACTGGTTAATAACATTACTCTGCAACGACCAGATATGGTTTATAGCAAAATTGAAGCAGAAAATGCCGTGATTGAAGAAATCCTGTCTTATGGTAATTAGACGGGAGAATTTGCTATTGATGACATCAGCAATACTGCAAATACGATTCATATGAGTCTCGTTATTTTCAATGTTCCCACCTTCATGAGTCTGTATTCTCTTGAGGAATTCGGGGAAAAAGCAGTCTCTGTAATTGAATTGATTGTTAGCGGGTTGGCAAAGCATAACCAGGCTATATAACAGACGTGAATATTTGACAAATATTCATCTTTTATAAGGAATGTAAGCATGAAAAGAATTGAAGATGCCTTCGGTAAATGGGTTTTACAATATCGTTGGCCTATTATTATCCTCAGCCTTGTTTTTGTCGCATTAACAGCAACGGGTGGCAAAAATATTTATTTCACTACCAGTTATCGTGTATTTTTCAGCGAAGATAATCCTCAGCTACTTGAGTTTGAAACACTCGAAAACATTTACGTCCAGAACGATAATGTACTATTTATTATAGAGCCTGCAAGTGGCAAGGTTTTTACCAGAGAAACACTTTCTGCTGTTGAATATTTAACCGAGCGTGCATGGCAAACACCCTATTCAAATCGTGTCGATTCTATTACCAACTTCCAGTATACAGAAGCAGAGGAGGATGACCTGATAGTCAGAGACCTGATCGAGGGAGCCTCATCATATAGTGAAGAACAACTTCTACAGGCTAAAGAAATCACGCTGAACGAGCCTTTATTATTTAATCGTTTAATCTCGGACAGGGCCCACGTCACAGGTATTAACGTCAATGTTCAATTACCACGAATCAATGAAGCTATTGAAACTCCGGAAGTTGTCAACTTTTCAAGGGCCCTGGCCAGAGAAGTCGAGGCTGCTTACCCAGGGATAAAAGTTCGCCTTACTGGTATGGTGATGATGAATAATGCTTTCTCCGAATCTGCAAAAGCTGATGTAGCCAGCCTGGTGCCGATAAGTTTTGCAGTGATGCTGCTTTTATTAGCCGTGCTTGTTGGAGGAATAACCGGGACCCTTTGTACTGTGCTGGTTATTGCCTGTTCTATTGTGGTGGCGATGGGTGTCGGGGGATATATAGGGTTTCCCATCTCCCCGCCTTCCGCGACATTTCCAACAATTATTTTAACCATTGCCATCGCTAATTGCGTACATATCCTGGTTACCTTCTTGCACGACATGCGTCTGGGAATGTCAAAAAATGATGCCCTCATTGAAAGCCTGCGAATCAATTTACAACCAGTATTCCTGGCCAGTTTAACCACTGCGATTGGTTTTCTAATGATGAATTTTTCTGACGTGCCTCCTTTCAGACATCTGGGTAATTTCGTCGCCATTGGCGTCGTAACATCATTCATCATGTCAGTTACATTCCTGCCTGCCCTGATTTCACTTCTGCCTGTCAGGGTAAAAGAAAATAAGGATGATCATGACAGACTTATGGAAAAGTTTGGTGACTTTGTCGTGCGCAGACGATCATTTCTTTTCTGGGGCATGTGTGCCCTGATCCTCATCTTGTTGACAGGACTTCCCCGTAATGATTTAAATGATGTCTTCGTTCATTATTTTGATGAAACAATCGACTTCAGAGTCGACTCTGATTTCTCTACAGACAATCTGACCGGAATTTACAACATTGAGTATTCATTAAATTCTGGCGAACCCGGAGGCATTAGCAACCCGGGATATCTACATGATGTTGATGCCTTTGCTGACTGGTTCCGACAACAACCGGAAATCCTTCATGTAAATACTTATTCGGATATCACAAAACGATTGAACAAGAACATGCATGGAGATGATCAAGCCATGTATAAAATTCCCGATGAAAGAAATCTGGCAGCACAGTATCTTTTACTCTATGAGATGTCTTTGCCATATGGACTGGATCTGAATAATCAGATAAACATTGACAAATCTGCCATCCGACTGACAGCGACACTCGAAACCCTGTCTTCGAATGAGCTCATTTCAATCGAAGAACGCGCTGAGGCATGGCTGCATAATAACGCGCCACACATCAAATCTGGTCATGGTACCGGAACATCAATCATGTTCGCGCATATCGGCAAGAGAAATATCATCAGTATGCTTTATGCCACAACCCTGGCACTGGTATTAATTTCACTGGTGCTCATCGTTGCACTACGATCAGTCAAAATAGGCTTGATCAGTCTGATTCCCAATCTGGCTCCTGCAGCAATGGCATTCGGCTTGTGGGGTTACATGGTCGGTGAAATAGGTCTGTCACTTTCGGTTGTTTCAACCATGACACTCGGCATTGTGGTAGATGATACGGTTCATTTCTTAAGCAAATATCTTCGAGCACGTCGTGAAAAGCATCTAGATCCTGAAGATGCTGTCAGATATGCCTTTACTACTGTTGGTCGCGCATTAACGATTACATCAGTAGTACTTGTAGCCGGCTTCCTCGTACTTGCAACCTCCGCTTTTCAGTTAAACTCCGGTATGGGCCTGGTTACTGCCATTGTTATCGCTCTGGCATTAGTTGCAGACTTCCTATTCCTGCCACCACTTTTGATCAAAATAGAGGAAAAATTAAATGCAAAATAATTACTTAATGGCAATACTGCTACTGATTCTGCCACTGCATAATGCTATAGCGGAAACAGCAGAAGAAAAAGGACTCGCGATTGCAGTAGAAGCTGATGAGCGTGACTTAGGCTGGATCGACCAGACTGCTGACCTAGAAATGGTACTGACAAACAAACATGGTCAGAGTAGTAGTAGAACCATGGCATTCAAGGCATTAGAAGTTGAAGGTGATGGTGATAAACGT
>QNEM01000132.1 GCA_003645215.1 Gammaproteobacteria bacterium | reverse complement strand
GCGCAGGGCAGGTGGTCATACATCCACTATTTCAGGATGATCTTAACGGCAGCGCATACGACACCCACCAGGAAGAAGCGAACCAGATCGTGCATACCATCAAACAGGTACAGGAAGAAACTCATGACAAGGATTTGCATAAATCAATCGCCATCCTGGTACGCAGCCGACCACAATTGGAAGCAATCATTGGCCATTTAAAACATGCCGAGATCCGCTTTCAGGCAGTAGACATAGAACGCTTGAGTCACCGTGCCGCGATTCAGGATTGCCTGGCCTTAACGCGGGCATTATTACACCCGGCAGATCGTGTTGCCTGGTTATCCATATTACGTGCCCCCTGGTGTGGCTTGACCCTGGCCGATCTGGATGTCCTTGCCGGCAAGCAACAGAGAATACCTGTCTGGTCATGCATGAATGATGAATTGAGGATGAAAAAACTCAGTAAAGATGGCCAACAACGGCTGTTGCAACTGAGAGAAGTACTCAACAAGGCAATGGCAAACCGCAGACGCAAATCCCTGCGTCGCATGGTTGAAATGGTGTGGATGGAAATAGGCGGGCCAGCGACGCTGGAAGATGAATCAGATCTGGAAAATGTACAGACCTACTTTGATGTCTTGCAGCAGGAAGAAGAAAGCAGTGATCTTAAAACACTGACCAAACTGGAAAAGGCCGTCGAAGGTCTTTATGCCGCAGCCGATGTGCAAAGCCTGGCCGATTCAAAAATCAATGGTGCCTCGGATGGAATGAACGTACAGATCATGACTATCCATAAAGCCAAAGGCCTGGAGTTTGATATCGTCATCTTGCCGGGGCTGGGTCGTGGCGGCAAAGCGGAAGAGAAGCGTTTATTACTTTGGCAGGAACAACAGCGCGATGATGGCAGTAATGATTTGTTACTGGCACCGATCAAGGAAACCGGTGTCGAGGATGACAAGTTATATCGTTACTTGGAAATGCTTGAAAAAGCCAAACTGAAGAATGAACAGGGCCGCCTGCTTTATGTCGCCGCAACACGTGCACGAGAACAACTGCATCTGTTCGGTGCAACCAGGGTATCAAAAGAGAAAAATGAAATATCACCTCCAAAAAAGAATACATTACTGGCAAAACTCTGGCCGGTGGTGGAAACAAACTATCAATGGGTCTATACATCGGGACATGGAGATGTTGTAAAAGATACAAATGAGCCTGCTGAAGTTGAAAATCACTTTCGTCGGCACATGGGCACCTGGAAAAGACCCAGGCCACCAAGGAATGTGAACTGGCAACAAAGCGATGCAACCACGACAGAAGCCTCAGACAATGACATTGAATTCGAATGGGCCACAGAAACCATACGACACGTCGGTATCGTGGTACATCGTTGTATTCAACTTATGGCTGAAGACCAAAGTAAAAACAATCAGGCCTGGGATAGAGCACAGATACACCACAAACGCGCCTGGTTCCGGCAAGCACTTACACGAGAAGGGGTTGGAGAGGAAGAAAGTCACTGGGCAAGCCAACAGGTAGAAGAAGCCCTGAGCAATATGATTAAAGATGAACGCGGTCAATGGTTGCTCTCCGCCGAACATCAGCAACAACACAATGAATATGCACTAAGTGGTGTGTATCAGGAAAAGGTCATCAGCATCAAGATAGATCGGACCTTTGTCGATAAAGACGGCACACGTTGGATCATTGACTACAAAACCAGCCGTCATGAAGGCGAAGATGTAGATGCCTTCCTGAATCAACAACAGGAACGTTACAAAGAACAACTGGAAAAATACGGTGCCTTAATGAAAGACTATGGCGATCAGCCAATCAAGCTGGGACTATACTTCCCCTTGTTACAAGGCTGGAGAGAGTGGGAGTATCAGGAATAATACACTAGAATAAAATGTGACTATTTATTGATATATATCTATAAATATATATAATTAGTCACATGTCATATTCAATTGAAAAATCTGAAAAAGTGCTAACTCTGGCTCGTGAAAGAGGTGTGCTTCATACGCGGGATCTCAATGATTACGGCATTCAGCGGGAATACCTGAGTCGGCTGTGCAAACAGGGTCGGCTAATTAAAGTTGGCCGCGGAAGATATGTACTCCCAGATATGGAAATCAGTGAAAATTATAATCTGGCTCTGGTCGCAAAGGCTGTCCCAGGGGCAGTGATTTGCCTGCTATCCGCACTCCGTTTCCATAACATAGGTACGCAGTCGCCATTTCAAGTATGGATCGCAATACAAAACCGTGCTGCATCTCCTCGTATTGATAAGCCTGCAGTGAGAATTTTTAGATTTTCAGGCAAGGCATTTTCAGAGGGAAACGAAGAACACAATATCGATGGCGTAAATGTAAAGATCTATAATCCAGCGAAGACAGTTGCCGATTGCTTCAAATACAGAAACAAGATTGGACTGGATATTGCGATTGAGGCACTTAGAGATGGTTGGCAGCAAAAAAGATTTAGTATGGATGAACTATGGAGATATTCGAAGATTTGCCGCGTTTCGAATGTTATCAAACCCTACCTGGAATCTCTGGTATGAATAAGGGACCAAAAAAGGATGTTGCGGCTTCAGTAAGACAGCGTTTATTAGATATAGCCAGGGAAAAAGAAGAAGATTTTAATTTAATTCTTACACGTTATGGTTTGGAACGTGCTCTTTATCGCTTAAGTCAATCGAAATGGCGTGATCAATTTTTACTTAAAGGGGCGATGTTGTTTACGTTTTGGCATGATGACCCACACCGCCCTACGCGTGACGCTGACTTTTTGGGATTTGTTAATGCAGAGATTGATGAGGTAACCAGTATTTTCCAATCTTTATGTGACCTCAAGGTAGAAGATGACGGACTGATATTAGATTCAAAATCGGTACGAGCGGAAGAGATTAGAGAAAATAATGCATATGAAGGTATACGTGTGCGATTAAATGGAAAACTTTCATCTGCGAACATAACGTTACAATTTGATATTGGTTTTGGTGATGTAGTCACGCCTGGTTCAGAAGACATCGTATATCCAACATTGTTAGATCAGGAAGCCCCCAGGCTAAAAGCCTATCCAATCTATACAGTGATTGCTGAAAAATTTGAAGCAACGGTCAAATTAGGTATAGCGAATAGTCGCATGAAGGATTTTTATGATCTCTGGAAATTGGCACAAAAGTTTGATCTCGAAGGCCAAATATTAATGAATGCTATTAAGGCAACGTTTGAAAGAAGGAAGACAGAAATACCTAAGAACATCCCCTTGGCTTTTAGTAAAGAATTTTACGATGATGATTTAAAAAAGAAGCAATGGGTAGCATTCTTGAATAAGAATGGCATGGATGACAATAATAATCTTGAGGAAGTGACAGAGTTCTTAGAAGAATTATTAATGCCAGTTGTGCATTCAATAGGTGCAGAAGAAAAAATGGAGATGAATTGGTCTTCCTCAGATAAGTGGGTGAATAAGAATTGAAATTATGATTACCGGACAAATAAATCAATAAAATGACAGTGCCTAATTTTCTTAGTGTCTTGCGTCTGGTATTAACGCCGTTCCTGTTGGCGACAGCCTGGTTTCAACATCCATATCTGTTCCTGGCGATATTAATCTTTGCCTTCATCCTCGATGCTATCGATGGACCCATCGCAAGGCGCTTACACCAGGTCTCCAAACTCGGGTCAAAGCTGGATAGCTGGGCAGATTTTTTTGTCTATATTGTTTTTGTTATCGGCGCCTGCTTGCTGTGGCCAGAGATCATCATGCGCGAGTTGGTGTTTATCCTGCTGGTTGTGACCAGTATCGTATTGCCTGTATTAACCGGCTTGATCAAATTTAAAAAACTAACCAGCTATCACACATGGATGGTAAAACTGGCTGCCGTATCGACGGCACCAACAGCGATATGGGTATTCATCGGCGGGCCGGCCTTACCTTTTCATATTGCGACCGCCATCTGTGTCGTGGCTGGTCTGGAAGAGATTGTGATCAGTATTGTCCTTAAGGAACCTTATTCAGATGTTCGTACCTTGTGGCATGTATTGAAAAAGAAAAAGAATGTGAACAATTGAACCCTGAGTGAAATTTAATAAGGGTGTTTCCGAATATGCAGTTGATAAAGCAGGCGAGACAGTAACAGCTCCATAACGAAAAACAGAAACACGATCATCACGGTACTTTGCCAACCCAAACCGAGCATGCTCTGACACGCAAACATCGGCAACAGTGATTCCGGGATCTGATCCAGGCCTAGGGCACGGCTACTGGGAGCCAACTTAAAGCGCCGTTTAATAAAACTTCCCAGCAGATCACCCAGCATGGCTAGAGCGGCTAACACCAGCCCCAGTTCGGCAGTGAAACCCAGCAATAGAGCAACAGGTAAGGTTATGACAATGGCCGAAATGACTCCGCGCCAGGTCTTTGTTGGACCAAACACAGGCCGATCATCAAAAAATACACGATTAAAATCAACTGCAGTTTCAAAGTGCGACTTCAATAGATTACGCGCCAATACAGGTGCGCCATTGGCAATGATAATCAATAATAATAGCTTCAGTTCAATCACAGGTTGTTTGTGCCATAGTCTGTTGATCAAGTCTACTTTGCATGTTTATCTTGCGGCAAAACTGCTAATAGTTACTATCCACCGAGCATCAACACTAAAACAATGGATGTACCCTAAATGGGGGTTATCAAGTCAAGGCAATCAGTATTAAGATTGATCGCACCTTCGTAGACAAAGACGGCACACGTTGGATTATTGACTACAAAACCAGTCAGCATGAGGGAACAGTTATAGAGTCATTTCTTGATCTACAACAAGAACGCTATAGAGATCAATTGGTAAAATACGGAGCCTTAATGAAACTGTACGGTGATGAACCAATGAAGCTGGGGCTTAATTTTCCCTTGTTACAAGGTTGGTGAGAGTGGACTCCAGACGCGAGTAGTTAGACTATGGGCAGCTCTATTGGATATACTCAGTACATCATTTCCCTTGCTTATTATGCTTAGGCTGGCTACGGGAGATGATCCGGCTCTCAGTTTTACGGGCATCTGCAATACTATTCATTTGTTGAATTCGGACTTTTACGCCTGGTACAGAATCTTTTAAACCGGGAAGATGCTCAGCAATTCGCTCTTGGACTCGGCCACGTTTTGCTATTCCAGTGTAATTATTTTTACCACCTTCAGTCTGAATCTTGTAGACGACAGGCTTGTCATCCGGTAAGTTGCTGATGCCACTTTTATTAAATTTTGTCGTTTTGGTGCTCATAATATAACCCATTGATAATTAAGAATAATAATATTTGACATCATAGTTATTGATGTCTATAGTTTACAGATTATAGCATTTATTAATAATTTGTAAACCGGAGAATATCTTATGATTGGGAATCGAATCAAGCAGGCACGTAAGGCATCTGGTCTGTCTATGCGCGCATTGGCCGAAAAAGCCAATATCAGCGCAATGGCTATTTCCAAGTATGAAAACGACCAGTCTATTCCTTCATCCAGCGTAGTGATTGAATTATCAAAAGCACTTGGTGTTCGTGGTGAGTATTTCTATCGTTCAGAGGAAATTGAGCTAAATAATGTTGAGTATCGAAAACATAGCGCTTTACCTAAAAAGATCCAGAATCAAATTGAAGGTAATGTTATAGAACAATTAGAGCGTTACTTTGAGCTTGAACATTTCTTGCCATCAAGACCTATTCAAGAGTTCAAAATCCCGAATTCTATTCCTAAAAACGTTAGAGGTTATTCTGACATTGAAAGTGTTGCTATCAAATTAAGAGAAGCTTGGAATTTAGGGATAAATCCAATTGCTGAATTAACGGATACGCTTGAAGAAAGAGGCATACAGGTGTTTCAATCTGATGTCTTGGATGATGATAAATTCGATGGTTTGGCAGTCATGGTAAATAGTATCCCAGTGATTGTTGTTGGAAAAGGTAAAGGTTGGAAAGGTGATCGTCAACGTTTTACGCTAGCACATGAGCTAGGCCATTTTATTTTAGAAGGACGTATTGATAAAAATATACTCGATATCGAAAAAGCAGCGAATCGGTTTGCTGGAGCTTTTCTTGTACCAGAG
>QNEM01000131.1 GCA_003645215.1 Gammaproteobacteria bacterium | reverse complement strand
TCGATGATGAAGTCATTATTCATGCTGATGGAGCCAAACTTATTTATGTCGTGATTGATGTTAATTACAAGCGACCATAAATATTAATGTTAATTCACGGTGAAAGTTTCTGAAGTATTCTGGCATTAAATATAGAATCAATACTTACGTCATAACAATTCAATAAACTAAATATTATTTACGAGGAACACATGAACTGGAATATCTATCTCTCAGGAGAAATCCACAGCGACTGGCGTGAAAAAATTGAAGCTGGTCTGAAGGCCGCGAACCTTCCTGTAAACCTGACGTCACCAAACACTGACCACGCATCAAGTGATGATTGTGGCGATCATATACTTGGTGCTGAAGATGCTCCTTTCTGGAAAGATCACAAGGCCTCAAGGATTAATTCAATTCGTATTCGTAACATGATCGAAAATGCAGATGTCGTCGTCGTCCGCTTTGGTGACAAATATAAACAATGGAATGCAGCATTTGATGCGGGCTATGCGGCGGCATTAGGTAAATCAATTATTACACTACACGATCCGGAATTAACCCATGCCTTGAAGGAAGTCGACGGTGCCGCTACTGCAGTTGCCGAGACACCTGAGCAGGTTGTCAGCATTATGAAATATGTAATCAATGGCACACTATCCTGATTAAATAAGCTGCCACATACTATGAGAAAAGGTATTAAGAAAATCCGGTTTTTATTCCTGTTTATTTTCGCAGGTTTATCAATCGCAATATCAGCCAATGTCTTATTCACCCCCGATTGGCAAACCGCAGATCGATCCAGTGTCGGGATTGCACCCGACCCTGCAATAGAAGCAGAAGCCATTGTTCAGGTTTATGCCGCGCGTGTATTCAGCTGGCGCAGGCTTTTTGCCGTACATACATGGATTGCAACAAAGGATAAAGATGCAGAAAATTATGATGTATATCAGGTAGTCGGTTGGCGAAAATGGCGAGGACTACCTGTTGTAGTAAAAGAGCAAGATGTTCCTGACAGATCCTGGTTTGGTAATTCACCGAAAATACTAAGTGAAGTTAAAGGTGCTGATGCTGTTGCCATAATATCTTCCATTGAAGCTGCAGTCTCATCATACCCTTATCACAATACCTACCAAATATGGCCCGGACCTAATAGTAATACCTTTATTGCACACATCGGTCGTTCCGTACCTGAACTGAATCTGGATCTACCGCCGACGGCCATTGGTAAGGATTTCATGACACGAAGCAGGTTTATCGATACAGCGCCCAGTGGCAATGGCACTCAGTTTTCACTTTTTGGACTTTTTGGCGGACTGATTTCGGCAGTTGAAGGGATTGAAATAAATATACTCAGCCTTAGCTTTGGTTTAGGGATCACACCTCATACAACATGGCCATTAAAATTACGTTTACCATTATTTGGCATTATCAGATTAGGTTCCGCTACCGATACAAACTAGTCAGCAGCCATTTTTGCTGAATCTGACTCTTTTTTCTGTTGCACATCCCTTAAGTTACCTGATAACTCCTCGCCCGCTTCTATCGCTTCAGACAATTCATCAGTGCTGAAATTCTTCTTCAGTTTTTTCATGGCTTTCTCGGCCCTGGGTTCACCTGTAATGGTTTCACCATCTCCGGATTCAGCGGACATGGCAACAGAAAACCAGCTGTAGGCCTTCACATAGTCCTTTGTTACACCTTTGCCTGTGGCATATAAAGTCCCCAGGTAATATTGCGCTTTACGATGGCCCTGTTCTGCCGCGTGGAAAAACCAGGTGTATGCATCGGTATAGTCTCCTTCACAGCTTGCCTCTTCCATAATCATCTTGGCTAACTGATACTGTGCCTTGACATAAGCCTCCCTTGCAGATTTCTGAATCCAGAAACGTGCTTCAGAAATATCTTTTTTAAGCCCCGTTCCCTTTAAATAGAATGTTCCTAAATAATATTGAGCTCGGGAATATCCCTGAACAGCAGCCTCACGCATTAGTTTTTCGGCCTCATTAATGTCCTTTGGAACACCGCGGCCCTCTAGATACATCAATCCAAGATTATAGAGCGCTTTGTCATAACCACCTTTGGATGCCTTCCTGTACCATTCAACAGCTTCAATATCATTCCTTTCCACGCTAATGCCCTCGGCGTATAAGGCACCAATGTTCAATTGTGCCTTCGTATTTCCTTCTTTTGCAGCTCGCTTATACCAATTAAGTGCCTCCTCAATGTCCTGCTTTACACCATACCCCTGTGCATACATATAGCCCAGATTGTAACGCGCGCTCACATGCCCAAACCTGGCTGCTTTTTGAAAATATTGAAGTGCCTTTTCATAGTCTTGCTCGACCCCAAGACCATTCTGGAAACACCAGGCAAGATTCGCCATAGCATCCGTCTCATTTTGAACTGCCGCTTTATTCAGCCAGAATATTGCCTTTTCATAATCCTGTTCAACACCATGGCCGAGCATATATTTTTCACCGACGATTGCCTGGGCCTTGGCAAAGCCCTGCTTGGCTGCCTTTAAAAACCAACGCGCAGCCAGGCCAAAATTCTGCGTTTCTCCCAGGCCCTCTTCATAAATGCCTGCAAGTGTTAATTGCGCAGTCAGATTACCTTTCTTTGCCTTGGTAATGAGTTGTGAAATATCCGTTTTTTCTCTAGTCATAATCAGTATTTCGCCCTAAAACCTGGTATCAGTTAATCATGTTTTGCCCAATCACATCATTGTGAACCATTGTCCAACTTTCCCCCGCCAAAACCAATATTATTTATGCATTATGTATCATAAAAACCACAAATCCGGGAAGAATAAATATCCTGAAAGCCTGTACATTGCACTGCACAAACAGGCCACTTTGTGAGACAATGCGCCGCATTTTTACACAGACGGACTAGACCATTGATCACAACAGCAAATCTCACCATGCAATTCGGGGCTAAACCCCTGTTTGAAAACGTTTCAGTTAAATTCGGTGAAGGCCATCGTTATGGCCTGATTGGCGCCAATGGCTGTGGCAAATCCACGTTCATGAAAATCCTTGGTAGTGAACAGGAAGCCAGCTCCGGAAATTTTTCAACAGATCCCAATGAACGTATTGGTCAGCTGCGACAGGACCAATTTGCTTTTGAAGAATTTACCGTTCTGGATACCGTCATTATGGGACATGCCGAACTCTGGGAAATAAAGGTTGAACGCGAAAGAATATATGCCCTGGAAAACATGACTGAAGAAGAAGGCATGAAGGTCGCAGAACTGGAAGGCGAGTTTGGTGAGATGGATGGTTACAGTGCCGAAGCACGTGCTGGAGAATTGTTACTGGGTGTAGGCATTGCCATTGAACAACACGAAGGATTGATGAGTGAAATAGCGCCCGGCTGGAAACTTCGTGTGTTACTGGCACAGGCATTGTTTGCTGATCCGGATATATTGCTACTCGACGAGCCCACCAACAACCTGGATATCAACACCATCCGCTGGTTAGAGGACGTCATCAACGAGCGCAAGAGCACCATGATTATAATTTCTCATGATCGCCATTTCCTCAACAGTGTTTGTACGCATATTGCTGATATGGACTATGGAGAAGTCAGGGTCTACCCGGGTAATTATGATGATTACATGATTGCATCAACCCAGGTAAGGGAAAGAATGCTATCGAATAACGCCAAGAAAAAAGCACAGATTGCAGAACTACAAACCTTTGTCAGTCGTTTCTCTGCCAACGCATCAAAAGCAAAACAGGCAACCTCACGCGCCAGACAGATTGATAAAATTCAACTGGAAGATATTAAACCTTCCAGTCGTGTCAGCCCTTACATCAGGTTTGAGCAAGACAAGAAATTGTATCGCCTGGCCCTGGAAGTAGAAGGACTGACAAAAAGCTTTGATGAAAGCCCTCTATTCAGCGATCTTAAACTGAATATAGAAGTCGGTGAACGTGTCGCGGTTATTGGCCCGAATGGCATTGGCAAAACGACCTTGTTAAATTGCCTGGTAAACGAAGTTGAAGCAGACAGTGGTCAGATCAAATGGTCTGAAAATTCTGCCATTGGATATTTCGCACAGGAACATGCCGGTGAATTTGAAAAAGACATGACCTTGTTTGACTGGATGATTCAATGGGGCAAGGCATCTGATGATGAACAGGTAATTCGTGGCACATTGGGCAGATTACTGTTCTCCAGTGATGAAGGTAAAAAATCTGTCAAGGTCATCTCCGGTGGAGAAGAAGGTCGCATGCTGTTCGGAAAACTCATGCTACAAACACCAAATATCCTGCTCATGGATGAACCAACCAACCACCTGGATATGGAATCTATCGAATCCCTCAACCTTGCCCTGGATAATTATGCAGGCACCCTGATCTTTGTCAGTCATGATCGTGAATTTGTGTCATCACTGGCTACCCGTATTATAGAACTCACACCACATGGCGTGATTGATTTCAAGGGCAGCTATGATGAGTATCTCCACAGTCAGGGAATCGAACTGGATAAGCTGCAGGCGGTTCAATAATTCTTTCAGCGGTTACGCTTCTGAACAGTCCGCGACTTACCCTTATTTATGTCCTGTTTTCTTCGGCACGAAGTCAATCTTAATGTCATATCCGATCGCTTCTGCATAGTCAGTGATGGTTGATAATTTAGGAGATATTGTAGAATTAACACTTTCAAGACGAGATATATTACTCTTGTTAGTGTGCAGTTTTTCAGCAACTTCTTCTTGAGTTAGCCCGGAGTTCTGACGCAGGGAAACAAGCTTCCTTCTAAGCTCGTACGCTGGCGCAAGTTCAACATAACTCTTCTGAACACCTGGGCGCTTTAGAGCTTTCTGTTTAAATGTTTTCAATGCTGGTCTGGACATCACTTTAATTCCTTCTGTCTCTTTCTGGCCTTGTCTAATTCTTTCTTGGGCGTCTTGCGGGTTTTCTTGATAAAGGAGTGTAATACGACGATCTCTTTGCCTTTTATTGTGCAGAATAGAACACGTCCTATACCTTCCAACCCTTTTGCTCTTATTTCGAAAAGTCCTTCGCCCATTGGCGCAGTGTGCGGTTTTCCGATTGCTGGGCCAAATTCTTCAATCATCTCAAGTATGTGCAGTAAGTTCGCAAGGATCCCATCAGGAAACGACAGGACTCCCTCTTCCACTTTAATGTTGAAGAATGTTATCTTCCATGACATTTCTTGAGGTTATCATATATGATAACCTTGTCAAGCAGATACTCAGGACGATTTAGGGAAGTAATGAAGATGAGATGGATGTTAAAAATACAGCTGGGGTACACGTAACAGCAAATAGATATTAAATTTCTTCATCATACAAAAAACAAACGAGGTGATTTCTCACCCCGTCTGCCAAGCTTGTTTTAACATCTTGCTACTGGCCTAATCTTACTTTGGCGTATACCAGATAGGTGAGGTATAAGCTCGTTCCGTCGTGATCATCGGAACTTCCTTCGGCATTTCTATCTTAAAGTACTTGGCCTCGTAGGCAGTCCAGCGTGGTGTTGGAATTTCAATCACACGTGCATAGTAAAAGGCACTTTGTTTCGCATCAAAATCAGGATCTGTCCA
Source organism: Gammaproteobacteria bacterium (assembly GCA_003645215.1). GTDB lineage: Bacteria > Pseudomonadota > Gammaproteobacteria > Eutrophobiales > Eutrophobiaceae > SMWN01. Next base: position 632 of record QNEM01000131.1, on the reverse strand, counting down.
GACGGTGATGAGCTCAGGGTCACCAATAGTGTTAGTCCATGTGGCATTGGTCACATCTACAGTATTTCCAACTGATGGTAACTTACCTTTGCTATCCGGTTTACGATCATCCGACCAGGCGACATCATAAACCTTTTCATGTAACTTGCCCTTGGCATCCATCCAGCCTTTAATGATCTGAATACGGTCAAGATTGCCACTTAGAGGGTCTTTCAATGCGGCAACAAGGAATGTTGGTACAGTCTTACCTTCAGGCGCTGCTGCCAACTCTCCACCCATTGATATGCCCTTGGTATAACCTGCCTTGGCAGGTAATCTGGTGTTGGCATCATTATCATCAAACTCCCAGCCACCGAAGAATCGCACTGTCATGCGGCTACCAGTAGTCGCGTAGGTTTCCTTGCGTTGCATGGCATCAAAAATAGAGGCACGGGTATTTTCTTCAGCCCAAACTGCGGCCCAACCCGATGCTACCGGCGCATAGCCTTTGTATTCATTGTCACCCATTTTGGCCATGGGATGTGTATAGCGATCCTTGCTTGGTTCACCACCGGAATGTTTACCAAAGAAGTTATCTTCTTCAGCCGTAGCCAGACCGGTATGACTGTCAGTAGAACCGATCATGCCAAATT
>QNEM01000130.1 GCA_003645215.1 Gammaproteobacteria bacterium | reverse complement strand
GCACCATCGAACACAGGGGTTGCCATAGGCACGCCTTCTCGCAGGTTGCGAGACAGGTCCAGGATTTCTTCATCAGTAAAACTCTTCAGGTGTTCCTGTTTACCACTGGTGTTGTAAATCTTATCCAGGAATTTTCGAATCTTGCCTACATCGGCCTGCGCATCCAGCATCTCGGATATTTTATTACCCAGACCTTTCGCCGCCCAACCCAGATGAGTCTCCAGTATCTGCCCTACATTCATACGTGAGGGAACGCCCAGAGGATTCAGCACCACATCGACCGGTTCACCATCTTCGGTATGAGGCATATCTTCAACAGGAACAATCATTGAGATAACACCCTTGTTTCCGTGGCGCCCGGCCATTTTGTCACCTGGCTGAATGATTCGTTTTACCGCGAGATAAACCTTGACCATTTTTAATACGCCAGGTGCAAGATCATCACCCGATATCAGCTTGGCTCTTTTCTCCTCAAATATTTCATCAAATTCAACACGCAAACGACCATGTTGCTCTGTCATCTGTTCGAGTTGACGATTAGCAGCTTCATTTCGGAGTCGAATATCGAACCATTTTTCTCTTGCTGTTTCTGATAAATAAGCCTTGGTAATCTTGGTTTCAGCTTTTAAACCATCTGGCCCACCCTCAGCCAGTTTACCCAGTAACAAGGTCTCAATCCGCTGGTAAATGCCTTCTTCCATGATGCGCATTTGATCACTCAGATCCTTGCGTACACTCTTTAGTTCTGATTCTTCAATTTCCAGGGCGCGCACATCTTTATCAACACCATCGCGCGTAAACACCTGAACATCGATTACCGTACCATTGGTACCTGAAGAAACGCGTAATGAGGTATCTTTCACGTCAGAGGCTTTCTCACCAAAGATTGCCCTTAATAACTTTTCTTCTGGAGTTAACTGGGTTTCACCTTTCGGTGTCACTTTGCCTACCAGGATATCTCCTGGATTTACTTCGGCGCCTATAAATACAATTCCGGATTCATCAAGTTTGTTCAGCGCATGTTCACTAACATTAGGAATATCCGCAGAGATTTCTTCCTGACCCAGTTTGGTATCACGTGCCACACAGGTCAGTTCTTCAATATGGATCGTGGTAAAGCGTTCTTCCTTCACCAAACGTTCCGAGATAAGGATTGAATCCTCAAAGTTGTAACCATTCCAGGGCATAAATGCGACTTTCATATTTTGCCCAAGCGCCAACTCACCCAAATCAGTTGAAGGGCCATCAGCCAGTACATCTTTTGCTGCAACCATATCACCCGGTTTCACCAGTGGTTTCTGGTTAATACAGGTGTTCTGATTGGAACGTGTGTATTTCGTCAGGTTATAAATATCAACACCAGGCTCACCCGCGATGACTTCATTATTATTTACCCGCACTACAATACGGCTGGCATCAACAGAGTCGACAAGACCCCCACGATCAGCAATCACCGTGACACCTGAATCTGTCGCCACCGTTCTTTCTATACCGGTACCGACCAATGGTTTATCTGCACGCAGAGTAGGCACAGCCTGACGTTGCATATTTGATCCCATCAAGGCCCGGTTGGCATCATCATGTTCCAGGAACGGTATCAATGCTGCTGCCACGGAAACAATCTGCCTTGGCGAGACATCCATATATTCAACTGTATCCGGCGTCGACAGGGTAAATTCATTTTGATGACGACTCGAAACCAGGCTATCTGTCAGACGGCCCTTGTTATCTGTTGTAGCGCTTGCCTGCGCGATGACATGATCACTTTCTTCAATCGCGGAAAGATATTCTATTTCATCTGATACCTTGCCCTTGTTCACCTTGCGGTACGGTGTTTCCAGAAAACCATATTCGTTGGTTCTGGCGTAAATCGCCAGTGAGTTAATCAAACCAATATTTGGCCCTTCAGGTGTTTCAATCGGGCATACTCGACCATAATGTGTCGGATGTACGTCACGTACTTCAAAACCGGCACGTTCACGTGTCAACCCGCCAGGGCCGAGCGCTGAAATGCGTCGTTTGTGTGTAATTTCAGACAGTGGATTATTCTGATCCATGAACTGGGATAACTGACTTGAACCAAAAAATTCCTTAACCACCGCTGATACCGGTTTGGCATTGATAATTTCCTGTGGCATTAGTCCCTCAGAATCTGCCAGACCAAGACGCTCTTTCACTGCACGCTCAACACGTACCAGACCAACACGGAATTGATTTTCCGCCATCTCACCTACACTTCTGACACGCCTGTTGCCTAGATGGTCAATATCATCAACAGTACCTTTACCATTCTTGATATCGATCAGTAATTTAAGAACTTCAGTGATGTCTTCTTTGGATAGAATACCTTCACCAACAATTTCCTTACGACCAATCCTTCTGTTAAATTTCATACGCCCAACTGCAGATAAATCATAACGATCAGGGCTGAAAAAGAGGTTCTTGAACAGGTTCTCGGCGGAATCCTTTGTCGGCGGCTCACCCGGGCGCATCATGCGATAGATTTCAACCTGTGCCTCAAGTGGTGTGGTTGAGGTCTCAATCCTCAATGTGTCCGCAATATAAGGTCCACGATCCAGGTCATTGGTATACAGTGTTTCAATCGTCAATTCTTTAAATTCAAGTAGCTGTTCCAGTAGCTCTTCTGTAATTTCCGTATTCGCTGCCGCAAGCAATTCACCTGTTTCCAGGTCAACAATATCTTTTGCTAACACCTGCTCAATAAGATATTCAGCTGGCACCATTAATTGTTTTAGTCCAGATTTTTCCATCTCCCGGATGTGGCGTGCAGTAATGCGTCTTTCATTTTCAACGATCGCTTTGCCTTTTTTATCCTTGATATCAAATGTCGCAGTTTCACCGCGCAAACGATCCGGTATCAGAGTGAGGGCAACGCCCTTCTTGTTGATTTTGTATTCATTGGTATCGAAAAAGATATCGAGCATTTCCTGGGTTTCATAGCCCAGTGCACGTAATAAAATAGTCGCAGGTATCTTTCTGCGGCGATCGATACGGCAGTAAACCAGATCCTTGGGATCAAACTCGAAATCAAGCCATGAACCACGGTAGGGAATTACACGCGCAGAGAACAGCAATTTCCCGGAAGAATGGGTTTTGCCTTTATCATGTTCAAAGAACACACCTGGAGAACGGTGCAATTGAGAAACGATGACGCGTTCTGTACCATTAATAACGAAGGCACCGGTTGGTGTCATCAATGGGATCTCACCCATATAGACTTCCTGTTCCTTAATGTCTTTTACGACCTTCTTGTTTAGTCCCGCTTCCTTGTCATAAATAACCAGGCGGACTTTAACGCGAAGTGATGACGCATAAGTAATGCCTCTTAGCTGACATTCCTTGACATCAAATACTGGATTCACCAGACGATAGCTAACATATTCAAGCATGGCGCTACCGGAGAAACCAACGATTGGAAATACAGATTTAAACGCGGCCTGCAGGCCTTTATCTTTACGTTCTTCAGCAGCAACACCATGCTGCAGATATTTACGATACGAGTCCAGCTGCATTGCTAACAGGGGAGGCACATCCATGATCTTTGGATGTTTACCAAAATCCTTACGTATTCGTTTCTTTTCGGTGTAGGAGTAGGCCATTACAGATCCTCACAATATGTTCTTTAAACTACAAAAATACTAAAAACCCGGTCACTGGATTTTCCCAGTCACTGAATTTTCCTTGAGCTTTTCTACCAAGCAGACCAAAGCAACACAAGGCCGGTGGTCAATTCCACCAGCCTTGCACTGATCTTTGTTGGTGCTTTTGTCAAAAGGTTTATTTGACTTCGACGGTCGCGCCAGCTTCTTCCAACTGCTTCTTGATTTCTTCTGCTTCGTCTTTAGTTGCGCCTTCCTTCATTGGAGAAGGAGCGCTTTCGACAAGTTCTTTAGCCTCTTTCAGACCCAGTCCAGTGATACTACGAACAGCCTTGATTGCAGCTACCTTGTTTTCACCAAAACCTGTCAGGATTACATCAAACTCGGTTTTTTCTTCAGCAGCAGCGCCATCACCTGCAGCTGCGCCAGCAGCAGCTGGTGCAGCAGCAACAGCAGCAGATACGCCAAATTTTTCTTCCATTGCTTCAACAAGCTCAACTACTTCAAGCACAGTCATGTTAGAAATTGTTTCTAAAAGTTCTTCTTTATTTACAGCCATTGTGAATACTCCCAATTAAATCTTAAAAATTAAATTTATATAAATACGAAAATGAATTAAGCAGCTTGCTTCTGATCAGCGACAGCTTTAACCGTACGCACAAATTTCGCGTGTGGTTCAGCCAGGGTCCTGGCCAAGGTCGCAACAGGTGCCATCATCATGCCCATGAGCATGCTAATCGCCTGTTCCTTACTTGGTAGATTTGCCAATGCATCAATATCAGAGGGCTGTAATAATTTACCTTCCAGCGCCACCAACTTGACAACAAGCTTGTCGTTTTTCTTTGCAAAATCGCGAACTACCTTTGCTGCAGCACCCGGCTCATCTTTGGAAAAAGCGAGGATAAGCTGACCAGTCAGCCCTTCCCGCATACAATCAAAACTTGTATCTTCCAAAGCGCGACGCGCAAGTGTATTTCTGACAACACGCAGATAAATACCGGCATCGCGAGCTGTCTGACGTAACTCAGTCATATCACTCACGCTCAAACCGCTATATTCTGCTGCCACTGCAGATGGTGAGTTACCAGCAACTTCAGCTACTTCTTCAACTATCGCTTTCTTTGCTTCAAGGTTTAGACTCACATCTATTCTCCTAAGTTATTCAGGCTTACTGACTCTTTATCACTACGAGCATAAAGCGTCCGGCATCTCTGCCCTGATAAGCCCTGGATCACACCAAGGCTTCGTACTCAGAAAACTGAATACAAAACCAACCACTACGGCGACCCTTAAAAACAGGAGTAAACTGTTTTGGGACATCACCGCCTGCGCAGGTAATCTGATTACATTAAGCTTGTTTCATAGATAAAAGCTCTACGAAAGAAGCACCTGCGGTCTTTGACGTCTAACGGCAACCAGTGAAGATTCACCGCCAGTACAAAGCCTTCAAAATACGTAATAAAAACTGCCAATTACGTGTATAAAATACTAAATATTCAAGTAGCCAGACTACTCTGATCTACTACGATACCTGGACCCATTGTTGTAGAAAGACTGACTTTCTCCATGTAAATACCCTTTGCTGAACTTGGCTTGGCCTTGTTTAAATCAGCCAACAGGGATTCAAGGTTTTCTTTTAATGCATCGACTTCAAATGAGACCTTGCCAATCGCACAATGGATGATGCCATTTTTATCTGTTCTGTAACGCACCTGACCTGCTTTCGCATTAGTAACTGCCTGCGCAGCATCAACATTCACAGTGCCAACCTTGGGATTAGGCATTAAACCACGAGGACCTAAAACCTTACCCAGCTTACTGACAACTGGCATTGCATCCGGCGTCGCAACAATAACATCAAAGTCCATTTCCCCAGCCTGCATGCGCTCAGCCAGATCTTCAAAACCAACCACATCGGCACCGGCGGCTTTTGCAGCTTCAGCCTGTTCACCTTGTGCAAATACAGCTACGCGTACTGTTTTACCCGTACCTTTAGGCAGCACCGTTGCTCCTCTAACTGCCTGATCTGATTTTTTGGCATCAATGCCAAGATTAACTGCAACTTCGACAGACTCGTCAAATTTAACCGTTGAGCATTCCTTCAACAGTTGTAACGCATCTGTTAAAGGATAAAGTTTTTCTGAATCAATCTTGTCTTTCCAGGATTTAACACGTTTGGAAATTGCCATCAGGAAACACCCTCCGTCTCAATACCCATACTGCGTGCAGTACCGGCGATTGTGCGTACAGCTGCATCCATATCAGCAGCAGTTAAATCAGGTTCTTTCGCCTTGGCAATCTCTTCCAACTGCTGACGATTGACCTTACCCACTTTGTCCGTATTAGGTGTGCCGCTACCTTTGGGGACACCTGCTGCCTTCCTCAATAAAAATGAAGCGGGCGGTGTCTTGATAATAAAGGTAAAGCTTTTATCGCTATACACAGTAATCACAACAGGTACAGGAAGATTAGGTTCCATGCTCTGTGTCTGTGCATTAAATGCCTTACAGAAATCCATAATATTCAGTCCATGCTGACCCAATGCCGGGCCCACAGGTGGACTTGGATTTGCCTGGCCCGCAGGCACCTGCAACTTGATATAAGT
>QNEM01000129.1 GCA_003645215.1 Gammaproteobacteria bacterium | reverse complement strand
TAACGTTTGAAATAAGGCGACGCGCTTTTTGCGGTCGCACTTAATTGACTTGTTATGTGTTTTTTATTTCCAGTCACCGTCACTTTTACCATCATTCGGACCGACTAAAGAAGTTACGCCTTCTGCTAAAATTGTTTTTTTAGCTTCGGTTAATGCTGCTGATTCTGTTTCGAATGTATCGTCCCACACAGTAGAATTATTATATTCGTCTACTATTTCCAGTGCCCAGGTTGTCTCACCTTCAAGACGGTAAATTTGAACACTGACAGTTTTACCTCCACTTGAAATCTCTTGAGATAATTGAGATGTTTCTAACTTTGGCTCATCGTTCATATTTTTATTTATTGCTTAGTAATTTTTTACACATAACTAGGTGTTAACCAGTCCTTTGAAGGACGCGTTAATTTTCGTATATACTTAGCCCTAAGGACGCGTATATTGGATATATAAGACGTAAAGCGCGTCCTTTTCAGGGAAAATAATTTGCACCAAAAGGAGACGTTATGAAAAATGGATTTACACCCAAACCAGGGAAATTGATGGATCAAGTTCGAGAAACGTTGCGTTTCTATCATTATGCTTACAGCACTGAAAAAAGTTATGTTCAATGGATACTCCGTTATATTCGATTTAACGACCGCCGCCATCCTAATCAGATGGGCAAAACAGAGATCGAGCGCTTCCTAAGCCACCTGGCAATTAATCGTAACGTTTCCGCTGCTACACAAAACCAGGCATTGAGTGCCATCTTATTCCTTTATAAGGAAATTTTAAAGTCACCAATTGATGCTGATATCCGTGCTCATCGTGCCAACAAAGCGAAACGTATGCCAACTGTGTTAAGCAGACAAGAGATTAACTCAATATGCAAACATCTCTCTGGGAAAGCACTATTAATGGTTCAACTTATGTATGCTGCAGGTTTACGAGTAACAGAACTGCATCGCCTCCGGGTGCAAGATTTTGATTTTGATAATAAACAAATTTACATCCGAGATAGTAAAGGTTCAAAAGATCGTACCAGCCTATTCCCAGAAATGTTGCATGAAATGATGAGAAAACAACTTGAGTTTGTTCAATCGCAGCATAGTAAAGATTTAGAAAATGGTTACGGTGAAATTAGTTTACCGAATGCCTTATCACGTAAATACCCGAAAGCAGGGAAATCTATCGGCTGGCAATATGCATTCCCCTCAACGACATTGTCTGCTGATCCAAGAAATGGATTAGTTCAGCGTTACCATGTTCATCCTTCATCTATTAGAAAATCAATCAATCTTGCCAAATCTAAAACAACTATCTCAAAAAGAGTAACTACGCACGTTTTCCGGCATTCATTCGCCACTCATCTCCTGGAAGATGGGGTCAATATCAGAATGATGCAAACACTGTTAGGTCATAAAGATGTCAAAACAACTGAGATCTATACTCATGTAATGAGTAAGAACTTGTCTGGAATTAAGAGTCCACTGGAGAATCTATAAACCTGATCGATTGTTTCGAAGATTCTAATTTAATTGCATTCAGGATTTTATTAGCAATAGTGTCAAGTAATTCTTCTGAATATTCTCTGGCGGGATGTTTGCCCCATATTGGCGATGGCCAGGCTATATCATCCTCATAGCGGACCACATGATGAATATGTAACTGTGGTACTACATTGCCTAATGCCGCCACATTGATTTTATCTGCCCGAAATTCATTTTCGATCACGGCGGATAGAAAAGATGATTCCTTGATTAACTGTATCTGGTCTTCATCTGATAGCTGAAAAATTTCTCGTATATCTTCCCTGTCTGGAACCAGAATAAACCAGGGATAGTTGGCATCCTTCATGAGCAATAATCGACACAGGGGAAAACTACCAAGCACCAGACAATCTTCAACTAACTGCGGATGAAGATCAGCCATTAGCAACTTCTAACATAAGTTCTTCATTGCACTTTTTGCAATAATAACGTGCTGTTCTTTTTTGAATCTTGTTATGGCGCTGACTGCTTAATTCATGCGTCATACATTGACAATGATAATCATGACGTTTACTAATTCTTACCGGAATTCCTTCAAGGTCATAGTCACAGGTCCGTGAGGCATCTGCGCCGAAGGCCTGCATTACTTCGCGCCATTCTTTGCCGTGGGGCCGTGGTCGATACCTGGCGCCAGCAAACATCATGTCCGTAATATAATGTGCAACTTCGTGGGGCACTGTTAATGTCAGACTGTCTGCAAAATATTTTGCGAAAAGATATGGATTGTAGCGAATCACACGCTGATCCTGTTTCCTCCGATACATCCCTGCGACTTTCCCCTTCAGGTCGAAATCAACAGCTATGGGTTCGAAGTTTCGCTGATATATATCACATGCTTGATGAAGGAAATATTCAGTCTTGTCTATGACAAGGTTTTTCTGAGATTCGTTGATTGGGTCGATCATTTTAATTATTTTTCATTGCTAACGATCGATAATTTATTATCAAGCAGGCGAATATTCTGTTGACCAAGCATGAACTCACTCAGAGCATCTCCAATCAATGGTTTTCTCCAGTCACTGAGTAACACAGACTCATCCTGGTTTTGTACAAAAGCCTGTAACTCCTTTCTGGAGGCAAGCGTATTGGGATTCAACTCATGTATTTCCGCCTGTAACCTGACGATAATTGAGAGCGCATCAACCAGCGCCTCTTGCTGCCCTGTCAGCTTGTCACGCCTGATGACTGCCGCCAACGGTTCTGGCGAATCGTTCCTGGCTTTATGTATAATCTCCAGTAATGCTTCACCATGTTTCCTTAAAAATCGTTCCTGTATATTTTTTATCCTGCCCAACTCACGCATATCTTCAGGAAGTAATTGCGCCATATCAACGATGGCATCATCTTTTACCAACCAGTTCCTGGGCCTGTTTTCCTGTCTTGCTGTCACCTCACGCCACGCAGCCAATTTCTGCAGAACAGCCAGCCTTTCTCCCTTAAGCTTTTTTGATTCACGTATTTTCTTCCAGACATGCTCAGGATCTGGCTGATAGCGTTCCGCATCCCCCAATGCTGAAAAATCTTTTTCCAACCAGGAAGATCTGTTTAATTTTTCGAGTTTTTTGATAAATTCTACATAGATCAGGCCAAGGTAGATCACATCATTGATAGCATATTCAAGTTGCCCCTTCTTCAGAGGTCTAAGCTTCCAGTCAGAACGCGTGAAGGCCTTACCCAGTTCAACACCTTCTACCTGTTGCACCAGTTTTGCGTAACCGATCTGTTCGGCATAACCCAGAAGAGGTGCGGCAATCTGCGTATCAAACACCGGTGTTGGGACAGATCCGTTCAGATGTAAAAATATTTCAAGATCCTGGTGTGCTGAGTGAAATACCTTGGTGATCGATTCGTCGTAAAGTATCTCAAAGAATGACTCAAGATTGCTGATTGCTATGGGATCAATGATTGCAGCTATATCTGCGTTTGCAACCTGTACCAGACATAGCTCTGGATAATATGTTTTAACTCTCTCGAACTCGGTATCAACTGCGAGCCAGTCGCTGCCTTTTAGTTGTTCACATAATTTACCCAGGTCTTCTTCATTTTCTATGGTCAGGAATGTTTTATTCATTAATTATTTTTCTTTTTACACTAGTCTATTAATTTACATAGTTATTTTTCTTGGTTATTTTTCTGGTGTAGCCATCTGCTTGTAAAGACGGAAAACCATTATACCGAGAATCAAAACACCAAGTATTAATACTCCCCACAGCAAAATTCTTCTCCAGGGAATTTCAAGCTCTGCTTTCAGGGCATCATCTCCCATCAGGCTTACCTCAGTACCCAGCTCTGCCTCGCCCACCAGGTTTTGTTCCTGATCTTCCGTCAAGACATTCATCAGGACATCAATGGGCTTACCCGGAGGATCGATTTGCCCGTTACCATAGGCCAATGTAAATGGCCCCTGCCCCCTGGCCAGAAAATATAATTCGTTGGGCGCCCATGCAAATTCAAGTACAGGCAATTCATCTCCCAGGCCATCTTGAGTTTTTACTTGCAGTTGCCATAATTGATCTCTTGTTGGACGAATATTAATCTCACCACTTTCAATTGAATTCTCTTTTACCTGCAAGTTGTATATCAGGCCCGTATAACGACGACGCCATTCTGATTCTTCATTGTTTCGCGAATTGATTTCAGCTTCTATCAGCGTATTTTCTTCTGGCAAGATGATGTTGATTCGATCCAGTGGGAAGCGCCCCCCTAAATCGAATTCATAGATCTGTTTTTCACTATCCACAAGCTGGCCACTGACTTCCAGGCGTTGACGATGATGGCTGGTCCATACAGTATTTATTCTGGCTTTGATATTTTTTAGCTGTATGCCATCAGGCTTTTCTTTCCAGACAAAACGAAGATATCTAAAATTTTTCTTTGGTAATGTCACCTTGTTCTTGTGTAGTTTGTGACTGCCATAATCAAGTTCAGCGATGGAAAAATTATCAACCAGGTTATACCAGTCATTCAGGTTATCACTGTATTGCAACTGTGCCCGCTTGATAAAACCACTTTCAACTCCGGTCAATTCAAACTCAAGCTCATCAATAGATTGATTTACTCCGCTTGTGTCGATCAGGTAACGCCTGATATCTGCGTTATCTGCCACAGAAAAATTTTCACCAGAATGAATCTTGATAATCGTACCGTCATCAGCCACCTTGAACTCCAGGCTTGTTCCAGTGTTTCTCCGGGAATTATCTGATCCGTGTAGTGGGAAAAAGGCCAGGTCCAGATGAATCATGCCTTTTTCCTGGTTTGACCCAGGTCGCCTGATAGCATGAGGTACACGCTTTTTATCTTTATTGAAAACCCGTATATCTCCCAAGTCACTTCTGACGGTCGTCTGGTAGATTGATTGCGGAAGGTCCAGTTTATATATCGCAGCGCTGCCATCCGTTTTCAGTTCATAACCTTTGGCGAATTGCTCTAGATCAGGTTCCCCCGCTATAGCGATTGTTGCAACGGTCATTGACGTAAAAAAGAACAAGCAGCTTATGACTGTTTTTATTTTCATGATGATACTTCCGCTTCCTCATTTTCACTCGATGCCAATTTTGGTGGCATCGGTGTGATGTAACCAATGACTAACATCAATATACCGACACTCATGAAAGAAATTATTGTAGCGACGGTGCCAAGATCGGATAAATCGATAATAAATAACTTGAGCACAACGATTGCCAACAACCCCGCACCGGTAAACCATAATTTTCTTTGTGAAAGTCGTGAACCCAGCCCCATAATGACAAAGGCGGTCACCGTCCACACAATCGTAATACTTGTTTGGAAAATTGATGACGCAAACATGGAGTCTATCGCGTAAGGCACAGCCATATAATAATGAACTACGTGTGCCACCAGTGAGTTTAACCAGATAAAAGCAATACCTGCGAGTACCTTTAATAAAACATCAGGTTCAAGCTTATTAATGCCCGGCAGTTTTCCCTGTTTCGTCTGGCTTAACCATTCATAAATAATAAGCATAGAAAATAGTTGTGTGAGATCCTGGGGGTTGATGACAGGAACATAAGGTAATGGGTAAGGATCTGCTACATTAAAGCAAACAACGATTACCCACATGGCCGAGAAAATAACGACTGGCAGCAAACCCCATCCCAGGTAGGCCTCCCGATATTTTTGTATTGGCCAGATGATGCGATCTTTCAGAACAATCAATTTAGCGATGGCAATGGCCGGGATCAAGCCCCAGATAATATCCCCCCAGTTATCCATGCGAGGTATGAATGAGGTCACTGCATAGGAAATTACCCAAGCTGCAACAAAGGTATACGCCCACATGGTTGCGGCATGCCACAAGTTCTTTAGATTGGCGGGCCAGACCTGTTCCGATCGATACAACAACCAGTACTGAATCACAAAAGCGGAAATCCACGAGACGTAACCAAGATTGGCAAATGGATTCTGGTTGGGAGAATCAACAAACCCGACAAATGCGCAGAAAATGATTACAGGTAAAAGAAATATTGCAGAATATTCAAGCTGCAGCCATTGCAGTTTACGTCCCATGATTGAAAATAAACCCAGACTGACTGCGATAAAAAACAAGGCGGCGTTAAATTCATATTGTCCCAATACATGGTCATCTATTTCCATCAGGCCTGCACCGAACCACCACAGCACTCCCCATATCAACAGAACAATATGCAGGCCTTTTTCACCCTCATAAAGTTCATTGCGATGCCTGAATAATTGATACCCGG
>QNEM01000128.1 GCA_003645215.1 Gammaproteobacteria bacterium | reverse complement strand
TCCATCTTATAATACAGAAGGGAAAAGAAACCTTGACCCTTAACATTTTTAAAAGGAGGCATGACAATGAAAGCAATGGCATCGTGGATGAATGGGATGATGAACGGATTGGTCGCCGTGCTGATTGCGGCCGGGTTCGGCAAATCTGTAACCGGGGGAAACCCCATGAAAGCAAAGGAGGGAAGGATCATGAACGGGAAAATGAGTCAGTGGTTGTTCGGATGTGTTGCGTGTCTAAGCTTTGCCCTTGTCGCAGCGGGAGGTGTTGCTTTTGCAGTAAGCAAACCTGCCGAGATGCAAAGTCAATTGGCAACATTAGAAATGCCTTTTATTGAAAATCAAGGGCAAACTGATGATTCGGTTAAGTTTTATGCCAAGACGTTTGGTGGTACTGTTTTTGTTACTGAGAACGGTGAATTAATTTACACGTTGCCGAAAAGTGAGGCTAAACAACGGCAAGTGGGATTACCTGAAGTAACATCGGGTTTGGTACTCAAAGAACATTTGCTCAATGCTCGTCATGGGCAAACGATTCAAGGTGAAAACAAAACCACAACGCAAGTCAATGTGTTTAGTGGTAATGATCCCACAAAATGGCAACGTCAATTACCTACTTATTCCCGTGTAAATTTAGGGCAAGTTTATGAAGGCATTACTCTGAAATTAAAAGCTGCCGGGAATAATGTTGAAAAACTCTTTTATGTGACACCTCAAACGAATGTTGAACAAATTCGTATGCACATTGAAGGTAGTCAAGGCTTGTCGGTAAACGATAGTCAAGAATTAGTTGTTGCCACCGAATTGGGTGATGTGAAATTTAGTGCGCCGATAGCTTTTCAAGAAATTGATGGCAAACGTGTTGATGTTGAAGTTGTCTATTCTGTCAAAGAAGATAACGTTTATGGGTTTACTGTCGCTTCCTATGACAATACACATCAATTAGTAATTGATCCTGTATTGGCTTCTACTATTATAGGTGGTTCAAATGAGGACCCTCCAACTGATATTGCTTTAGATGCTAATAAAAATGTGTATATTGTTGGAATAACTAAATCCCCTATTATGCCTAGCAGCACTAATACCTATGAAGGTTATAACAGTGGCTATATAGCAAAATTAACTCCTGAGTTGGATGAAGTAGTTTATTTCACTTACATGGGTGGAAATAGATGGAATGGTGCTGAGGGAGTGGGTATTGATGATGACGGAAATGTTTATATCACTGGTGTTACCTTTTCATCCAATTTTTCTACAACTACTACAGAAATAAAATCATGCCAAGAAGAAGGTGATGGTTTTCTTGTTAAAGTCAATTCAAGCGGTGAACTTTTATATAGCACCTGTTTTGGTGGCAGTGATGCAGAAGGTGGAAAAGATATTATTGTTGCAGAAAAAGACATTGTTTATATTTCTGGTACAACTTCTTCCAATGATTTTTCGGGTATTAATGGTAATCATGGTGGAAATCGTGATGGGTATGTTATCAAATTAGATATAGCTAAAAACTCAATTAATGGCACTTACTTAGGTGGTAGTGGTGATGATTGTCGTATGTCTGGTAGTTGTGCTATGGCTAGAGATAATGCTGGTTATATCTACATAACTGGTGATACAACTTCAAACAATTTTCTTACAGGACAACCATTGTGTATAGATAGCAGTTGTTCCGCATACGATGGTAGCAAATATCATGGTGGTGGCGGTGCTATATGGGATGGCAATTGGGGTGGTGATATTTTTGTCACTAAATTGAGTCCAAATTTATCTACTACAGTTTACAGCACTTACTTAGGTGGTTCTGGTTACGAAGAAAGTTATGGTATTGCTGTAGATGATGATGGCAATGTGTATGTTGCTGGTTCAACGGATTCTAAAGATTTTCCGTTAAAAGGAACATTAAAATCTGCTGGAAGTGAATTAAGCAACAGTAACTCTAATATCACTCGTAATGATGATGCTTTTCTAACCAGATTAAGTTGGGATAATTCTTCTTCGAAATTGGATTTGGATTTTAGCACCTTATTAGGTGGTTCTAAGAGTGATTTAGCAGCTAATGAAGTTGCTGTATTAGATGATCAGAATATCTATGTGGCAGGTAGAACTCATTCTGATGATTTCTTTGATGGTTTCTTTAATGAACAAAATCAACCATTAGGTTCAAATGCCTTTAGCAATACTTTCAAAGGCGATGAAGAAAAGTATGATGGCTTTTTGACTAAACTGAAATGGAATGAGACTACCGAAAAACTAAGAATGGAGTTTGGTGCTTATTTGGGCGGTAGTGATAATGATGGTATAGGTGGAATCGTTTTAGACGATAAAGGTCATCTTTATTTAACTGGAAGTACACGTTCATCTAATTTTCCTAAAAATCGTCAATTGGGTACAAGAGGAGAAAGGGATGGTTTTATTATCAAAGCCACACCTACTATTGCATGTATTCCTCCGCCAGATGATATGGTTGCTTGGTATCCATTTGATGAAACATCAGGTAACATTGCACATGATATTATCGGCGAGAATGATGGAACTGTGAATGATGGTGCCGAACGCATAACTGGAAAAATCGGAGGTGGGCTAAAGAATAGTAGCGTAAATATTCCAGATAAAGATGAATTAGACATCAGGAGTGGAAATGATTTTTCAACTGATTTCTGGTTCCAATGGAATCGTAATACAGGCGTTATTCTTGATAAATCTTCTGGCAGTTCTTATGACAGTACAGATGGTTATGAGATATTTATAATATATCCATGGTGTATGGTTGATGATGCAACATGTCCAAGATATGTTGAGGTGGCAATAAATGACAACTTTTTAAATGATGATATTTCCTGTAAACCACCTAACAGTCCATATTCTGATACACCATGGAATTGGATTTCACCATTTTGGGAATCAGAATGGATTCATCTGGCTCTGACAATTGATAATGAAAGTTCAAAATCAACAGTTGCTTTATATCTTAATGGGGAAAAGTGTAATTCCAAAGTATATGCTTCAGAAATGGATGCCCCCACAAATCTCGACTTAGTTCAATCTTTATTTAAGGTTGATGAATTAAAATTTTTCAATCGTACTTTATCCCCAACAGATGTACGTTCTATATATGAAACAGGAAGGGATAATATCAGCTATTGCAAAGTTGACTTTCAGGGTGATACTGATAATGATGGTGTATTGACTTCGGAGGAAAACCTCGCACCTAATAGTGGTGATGGCAACGGCGACGGTATCTTAGATAGCCAACAAAACAACGTAACTTCCCTTCCCAATGCGGAAAATGGAAATTACCTCACTTTGCAAGTTGAGCCAGCAAATTGTAAATTGGCAAATGTGGAAGTGAAAACTGAAGCGTTATTAACTATTGATCCATATTATGATTACCCTTATGGACTCATTGAATTTGAGGCTCAATGTGAAAATGCTGAAGTAACCGTGTTTTATCATGGGGCAACCAGCCTTCCAAGTGAATACCGTAAATATGGTCCAGAAACACCGGGTTCAGGTACGAATGAATGGTATAGACTACGCAATGATGCAGATTTTTTTAATAATGTAACCTTTACTTCTGTTAACATTGGAAATAAATCTGTACCAGCTATTACCTTCGACTTAGCAAACAACGAGAGAGGTGATGATACTGATGCTAATGATGGTAAGATTGTTGATATTGGTGGTATTGCTAATTCAATAGAGTTTCACTCACTCTCAGTAAACCCAACTTCAAAAGACATTCCCGCCACAAGCGGCACGTTTACTTTTGATGTTGCAAATACTGGTAACGGTATAATGAACTGGGCAGCCACATCAGATGCCTCATGGCTGACCATTGAAAGCGGCGACTATGGCGAAAATAGCGGCACGATCACCGTAAGCTATGATGCCAACCCCGGCGTTGCAAGAACCGCCACAATCAAAGTGGAAGCCAACGCAGGGAACAGCCCTCAGACTGTTGAAGTAAAACAGGCAATGAAGCCGATAGACAACGGACTCGCTCTCGACATGGACATCTCCACCACAGATTATGAAAGCACAGATCCGGACAGCGAAATCGAATCCCAAATATCAGCCTGCAAGGAGGATGAAATCTGGATTGCCGTGGCGGCCCTGGGCGTTACGAATTTGGACACATATCAGGTTGAAGCAAGTTTCGACACAGACAAACTGGAGTTCCTTGAAGGAGCAGAGGAAAACCCCATGGGCGGAATAAACAACCTGCTCAAGAAGAACGGCGGCACGACAACAGGCTTTCTCGCAGTCGAAAATACCCCCGGAACCGTGAACATATCCGACACCCTGACCGGCACCGACTGCAATCAGGCTCCTGAAGGATCGGGTGCTCTTGCGCTGTTGAAGTTCAGAGTATTGGACGGCGACCCCGACGCAGCTCTGACCCTCGGCAATGTGTTCTTTCTTGACTGCACTGGCGGCAATGAGGAAATCACAGACCTGAGAAACGGAAAAATCACAATGCTTCAACCCATGGAGTGTGATTTCAACCTCGACGGAATCGTGGACTTTATGGACCTCGGTTTGCTGGCCAATCACTGGCTGTTCAAATGCGGAGATGGTGACTGGGATACGAAGTATGACCTGAACGGAGACTGCATCACCAACTTTCTGGATCTGCAAGTCTTCGGTGATTTGTGGCTTAAAGAAAGTCCGTGTTTTGATGAATAAGTGTGACTGCAAAGACCTGCGAGGTTTCGGAAACCTCGCAGGTCTCACCGGTCCGGAAAGTATTTTAACCTTAAATCAAACTTAGAGGAGGAACGAAAAATGAGAGACAAACTTATCAATGTAAAGAACTGTCTGGTGACATGTCTGATCATCACCATGTTTTCCGGCATTGCCTATGCAGGTCCGAATTCGTCCGCCACCTGCGGACTGGACATGAATTTCAGCACCACGGACATCGAAGCGGACATTGCCGCATCAGCCGGTGACATCATCACCGTAGCCGTGGTCGCGGGCGGAGTGAGCAACCTTGACACCTATCAGGCAGAACTGGTGTATGACACAACCGTTCTTGAATTCATCGAAGGCTATGAGGAAGTTCCCATGTCCGGCATCAGAAACCTGCTGAAAACCAACAGAGGCACGACACTCGGTTTTCAGGCAGTTGAAAAAGAACCCGGAACAGTGAACATCGCCAACACCCTGACAGGAACGGACACCTCCGAGGCTCCCGAAGGATCGGGGATTCTGGCCATCATCAAATTCAGAGTATTGGAAGACGATCCGGGCAAAATCAGCCTTGCAAACGTGCATTTTGTGGATTCGTCGCAGGCACAGGATATCATCAGAAACACGGCAGGCGGGAATGTCAACTGATTCCGAAAAAGACCTGCGAGGTTTTTGAAACCTCGCAGGTCTGATTTGAAACGACAACAATCATGAAAATAAGATTTTACCGGATAAAACCGGCCATCGTCATTCTCAGCCTGATCCTCATTTTCGGAACATCCCCTGTATATGCAGCAGGCCCTAATGAATCCGCAGGCTGTGCGCTTGACCTGAATTATGAGACAGACGATTATGATACGGAAATCACATCTCAGGATATTGAAACCACAATTGAAGCCAAAGATGAAGAAATTTGGGTCGGCGTGATCGCCCAGAATGTCAGCAACCTGGACACATATCAGGTGGAAGTGAATTTTGACCCTGACCGTATCTCATTTCTTGAGGGATATGAAGACAACACATTCGCGGGAATCAGAAACCTGTTAAAGACAAATGGCGGCACAACCGTCGGATTTCAGGCAGTGGAGAACACCCCGGGAAATGTCAACATCGCCAATTCGCTGACAGGAAGTGATGAGGCTCAGGCTCCCGAAGGCTCCGGCATCATTGCCCTTTTAAAATTCAAAGTGCTTGCCTTTGGTTCTGATATCAAATTGACACTTTCCAATGTGAAATATATGGATACAGAGGGAAGCAACGAACCGCTTGTCATAGATGATATCACCACTCTTGATGGCGCGGCCATAGATGTTCCTGAAAAAGGTGATGTCAATGGCAGCCTCAAAGCAGATTTGGCAGATGCTGTTCTGGCTCTGCAAGTTGTGGCAGGAATGAGTCCGGGTGGTGTTTATGCTGAGGCGGATGTAAACGGCGATCAGAAGATAGGGCTTGAGGAGGCTGTCTATGCCCTTCAGATCGTTGCTGAGATAAGATAGGCTGAGAATTCTGGGGACAGCTTACTTAACTCAGTCTTATTTCTCAGATTGCCTTGTCTGATCTCATTTTTATATCAGGGAAATGA
>QNEM01000127.1 GCA_003645215.1 Gammaproteobacteria bacterium | reverse complement strand
GTGCACGCCGTTGTGGATGGTTTGATGCTGTGGCATTAAGAAGATCAAAACAGGTCAATAATCTGACAGGTTTGTGTATTACCAAACTCGATGTTCTGGACGGCCTGGATACTCTACAAATCTGTACCGGGTATGATTACAGAGGCGAAACACGGTTCACGCCACCTGCTGGAGCAGATGCAATCGCGGAATGCACACCCGTTTATGAGGAAATGCCTGGTTGGTCTGAATCTACTTCGGGTGTGACTGAATATGATGCACTTCCGCAAAAGGCCATTGATTATTTAAATCGGCTGGAAGAGCTTACAGAGACACCTGTTGATATGATTTCTACCGGGCCTGACCGTGTTGAAACAATGATTTTGAAACATCCCTTTAGTTGAGACGAGAGATATAAGCACTTGCAGGACTTGTTAAAAAAATACCTGCCTCACTTTTTACTTCTGCTTCTTGTTGCAGTTACTGTTCTTGTCTGGCTATTAATATTTCCAACAGAAACCGAATCAGATAATAATAGTGTTTTTTTTGAGAGCATCTATTTGACGGTCAGTTTTATTTGTTTTTACCTTGTTGGTTACTACTATTCGTCAGCTAAAACTCAGTCAGGATCCGAGGTTTCAGAAACTCAGGATTCGGAATCTTTCAGTCATGAGCTTGATCATATGGCGCATCATGACATTCTGACAGGACTCCCTAACCGGATACTTTTTACAGATAGATTGCAGCAAGCTATTGCTTCTGCCAGGAGAAAAGATGAGCTTCTGGCTATTCACTTTATTGGCCTTGATAATTTCAGGGATATTAATGATAGCCTGGGCCATCATTGCGGGGATCAGGTTCTAAAAGAGGCAGCATGCCGTCTGGGTACTTGTGTCCGTGATACAGATACGATTGCTCGCTGGAGCGGGGATGAATTTGCTGTCATCCAGACCAATATAAGGACAATTGATGATGCCGAAATTGTTGCAAAAAAGATGATAGACGGCTTATCGAAAAAAATAGAACTGGCCAGGAAAGAAATTCAGCTTACCATCAGTATTGGTATTGCACTTTATCCGCTTGATACGATTAACTTCGATGAACTTCTTATAAAGGCAGATAAATCCATGCATAAGGCAAAGGATATCAGCGGTAGTGCCTTTGATGTATTTAACCATTCAGAGAGTTAAAAAACTGAATAATAAACCAAGAAATTAATGGTGCCGAGAACGAGGTGCACGACCCCAAGGATGGGGGAGGTAGAGTGAAGCAGGAGCCAGAACCGAGGAAGCACATGTGTCGCGTGGGTATGGATGCGCATTTAAGCGACGAGGACTTGAACTTAGACTCCCCATACACAAGGCAAGATTGAGCGTTGGCATGGCTCTATGAAAAATCAGATAGCTTGCCGATCAAAAGGTTTTGATGACGGACATTGAGGTTATTGCCTGAATATTGTTGTTAAACAAAGAAAATGGAAAAAGAAATGAAACTACAAACGCCTCTCGTATCGACGGACTGGCTCGAAGAACATCTAGGAGAGTCAGGACTAAGAATTTATGACGTTACACTTTATGTCGAATATAAAGGTGATACGGGTGAAAGTTTCGGTGGTTATAATCTGGATTCTGAAACGCCTCGTAAAGAGTGGGAACAAGTACATCTACCGGATTCAGATTTTATCGATATTAATGCTGAACTGTTTGACTCAAATAACAGTATTCCGTTTATGATGCCGACACCGGAAGCATTTGCTGCAGCGATTGCTGCGCATGGTGTAGCCGATGGTACGGCTGTTGTTCTTTTCAGCAAGGGGTGCCAGATGTGGGCCACAAGAGTGTGGTGGATGCTCCGTTCTATCGGGTTTGACAATGTGACCATATTGGATGGCGGATGGGAGAAGTGGCAAAGCGAAGGTCGTCCCACAGATAGTGATGCTTGCAATTATCCGACAGGAAATCTGTCTGTGAATCCGCGTCCCGAGATGTGGGTTGACAAACATAAGATGCTTGAAGCTATAGAGAAAGGTGATCCGACCATGGTAAACGCGTTGCCCCCTGAGGTGTATACAGGGGAATTAAATCGATATGGTCGAGCCGGTCATCTACCTGGTAGTTACAACGTATCTTATGACTCGATTATTAACTCTGACACAGGTGAATTCCTGAAGCCGGATGAGCTGCGTCCATTATTTGCCGATAGTGGATCCCTGGAGACGGATAAAGTGATTGCCTACTGTGGTGGCGGTATTTCTGCAACCATGGATTGTCTGGCCATGAGCCTCTGTGGGCAGAACAATGTCTCTGTATATGATGGTTCCATGAATGAATGGGTTCTTGATGAGTCTTTGCCTCTCAAACTCGGTTCTGAGCCGTAAAGGTATTACCAGACATTTTTATATCTCGTAATATGTATTTTGACTACGCTGTGGCACAGGTTAAAGATAAATAGTCTATCTCCAATGTGTAATCAAAAAACATTCTGGATATTTTTCGTTTTTCTCCAGGTAATGTTTATGTTTCCTGTCAGTTCAAAATGCTTCTTTGTGCGATTTTTTATTATAATAAAACCTGTAGGCAGGGATTTAAGTGTTAATAGCTAACAGTTTTCCTTGTTTAGTATTTATTACTAATCATAAAATGATGTCCCAGCTTTGGCTGGCAGAAAATGTCAGAAGACTTAAATATTTGTATGTTATTCTTAAAACGCAGTTAAGCAGTGAAATTAATGGTGCCGAGAACGAAGTGCACGACCCCAAGGATGGGGGAGGTAGAGTGAAGCAGGAGCCAGAACCGAGGAAGCACATGTGTCGCGTGGGCATGGATGCGCATTTAAGCGACGAGGATGGAGTCCTCGAACGGTAAACATTTTGAAAATAAACTTGGTGCCGAGAAGAGGACTTGAACCTCCACATGGTTACCCATACTAGCACCTGAAGCTAGCGCGTCTACCAATTCCGCCACCTCGGCATGAGTGTTGGTTCCAGGAAGAACGGCGGACTTTACCTAGCCAAAGAAAGGTTGTCAATGAAATCAGATTATAAAAAAACTAACTATAAAATCACCCTGCCAGAGCGGCGGCAGATACTTGAATATTTAACAGAATGTAAGCGTCCCAGAACACTGAGGAAGATTGCAGATGCCCTGGGAGTCGATGGCAGCGAGGGTCGACAGGCATTGTCAAGACGTATCAAGGCCATGCAGCGTGATGGTCAAATCGTTCTCAATCGTCGCGGAGGATACGGGCTGGTTGATAAAATGGATCTATATCAGGGCACGGTGATTGGCCATTCAGACGGATATGGATTTCTCAATATTGAAGGTGAAGAGGATGACCTTTATTTATCATCTCGGGAAATGCGTAGTCTGTTACATGGTGATCGGATTATTGCGCGCATCGTTGGTATCGACAAACGTGGTCGTAAAGAAGGTGCCATGGTGGAGATCCTGCAACGTGCAAATCAGCTGGTTGTTGGGCGTTATTTTGAAGAACAAGGTGTTGCTTTTGTGGTACCTCAGAATAAACGTATTCATCAGGACATCCTGATCCCGAAATCTATGGAAGGTAAAGCAGAATCGGGTCATTACGTGGTCGTCGAGATAAGCAAGCAACCTGACAAGCATACCCAGCCTGTAGGTAAAATCGTGGAAACTCTGGGTGAATATGCCGCGGCAGGGATGGCCGTTGAGATTGCCATCAGATCACACGAAATCCCCAGTGAATGGCCGGATGAAGTGCTGGCAGAAGTCTCCGGCTTTACAGACAAGATTAATCCAGATGATATAGCTGACAGAGAAGATATACGGGATTTACCATTGGTGACCATTGATGGTGAAGACGCGCGAGATTTTGATGATGCTGTCTATTGTGAGCAGCAAGGTTCGGGGTGGCGTTTATTGGTGGCGATTGCAGATGTCTCACATTATGTACACCCAGGCATGGCTATGGACGATGAGGCATTAAACAGGGGGAATTCAGTTTATTTCCCACAACGTGTGGTTCCCATGTTGCCTGAAATTCTTTCCAATGGACTATGCTCTCTCAATCCGAAGATCGATAGATTGTGTCTTGTCTGTGAACTTCAGATTAACAAGCAGGGCAAGGTCAAACGTCATCGATTCTTTGAGGGCGTAATGCGTTCTGCAGAAAGACTGACCTATAACAAGGTCGCCAGCATCTTGATAGAAAAAGATAAAGTTGTACGTGAGACATACAAAGCATGTATTCCTCATCTGGAAAATCTCTATGATTTGTACAAACTATTACATAAGCATAGAGGAGAAAAAGGAGTGCTTGATTTCAGATCAATAGAGCCCTGTTTTGAATTTGATGAAAGCCAGACTGTTTCTTCGATATATGCACTTGAAAGAAATGATGCGCATCGTTTAATCGAGGAGTTTATGTTGGCAGCAAATATTGCAGCAGCAGAGTTTCTTTTGGAGAATGAGATTCCTGCACTATACAGGGTGCATGAAATACCAAAGTCCAAAAAACTTGAAGCGCTGCATGCTTTTCTTGGCGAGATGGGATTAAACCTGGGCGGTGGTGAAACACCGACTGCGAAAGATTATGCTAATTTGATTGAGAAGGTTAAAGACAGGGAAGATGCACATTTAATTGAAACAGTATTATTACGCAGTATGCAGTTAGCCGTTTATAGTGAAAAAAACATGGGCCATTTTGGTCTGGCATTCCCTGCCTACGCACACTTTACTTCTCCCATCAGGCGTTATCCTGACTTAATGGTGCATAGGGCCATTCGCCACTTAATTCGCAATAAAGGTTCGGCAGGCTTTGCTTATTCAAACAAGGACATGCACAGCATTGCTGAAAACTGTTCTTTAACAGACAGGCGTGCTGAAGAAGCAAGCAGAGATGTGATTCAATGGTACAAATGTGAATTCATGCAGGGCAAAGTGGGGGAGATCTATGAAGGCACAATCAGTGGCGTGACTTCATTTGGAATGTTTGTCGAGCTGGATGGTATTTATGTTGAGGGTTTGGTGCATATCACAGCATTGCCTGCAGATTATTATCATTTTGATCCCATTGGACATCGCCTCACCGGAGAGCGTACAGGTAAAAATTATCGTCTGGGGAACAGAGTCAAGGTAAAGGTCATGAGAGTTAGCCTGGAAGACAAGAAAATAGATTTTGAACTGGTTGAATAAGCTGAATGAGTAAACAGTCAGAAATTACCTGTGGAATACATGCTGTCCGACATGCGCTGAAGAATGCTGCAACCGATGTGTTGGAGATGTGGGTGCTGGAAAATAAAAGACCAGCGAAAGGTATATCAGAAATCCTTGAACTGGCTAAAAATGCGCATCTGACTGTCCAGTCTGTAGCAAATAAAACACTGGATAAACTATGCCATCAGGCAAATCATCAGGGAGTCGTGATAAGACGTAAAGTCACAGCAATAGATAACAAAATAGATTTAGCGTCTGTATTGGAAATGGATGACGGGGAAAAAGCACTATTTCTGGTGCTGGATGGTGTACAGGATCCGCATAATCTGGGTGCCTGCCTGCGTACTGCTGATGCGGTGGGTGTACGTGCTGTTGTCCTGCCAAAAGATCGTGCTGTTGGTTTGAATGAAACGGTACGAAAAGTTGCCTGTGGTGCTGCAGAAAACACAGCCGTTATTCATGTGACTAATTTGTCGCGTGCTTTAAGAGAAATGCAGGATGCAGGTATCTGGGTGATTGGCACTGCTGATGAGGCAGAAAATACTATCTACGAAGAAGATCTGACGTCATCTATTGCCCTGGTAATGGGTTCAGAGGGCCAGGGGCTGCGACAAAATACCCGTAAGCACTGTGACAAGCTGGTGAATATACCGATGGCTGGTGTTGTTGAAAGCCTGAATGTATCTGTTGCTGCCGGGGTATGTTTATACGAGGCTCGGCGTCAACGGCGGTAAATAAACACGGTTAATCAACTTCAGCTTCAGCCTTATCTTTGTTGCGATTGTCACGCTTGCGTTCATGCTCCAGTAACTTTTTCTTGCGAATGCGAATACTCAGTGGTGTTACCTCTACCAGTTCATCATCATTAATAAACTCAAGTGCCTGTTCCAATGAAAATATAATGGGTGGTGTTAATGCGATTGCGTCATCTTTTCCTGAAGCGCGCACATTGGTTAATTGTTTGCCTTTTAGTATATTCACGACCAGGTCATTATTACGGGAATGGATACCGACGATCATTCCTTCATAGGTTTCAACACCCGGACCAAGCAGCATTTGCCCGCGTTCCTGAAGATTAAATATTGCAAAGGCAACTGATTGTCCTTT
>QNEM01000126.1 GCA_003645215.1 Gammaproteobacteria bacterium | reverse complement strand
TTTGACAACCCGCGAGATATAAAAGGTACAGCATTTTTGAGTCATACCCATGCACTGAAACCAGATGACCAATGGCTTTATCTGCCAGCCCTGAAAAGAGTCAAACGGATAGCTTCGGCAAATAAATCAGGCCCATTTGTCGGCAGTGAGTTTGCCTATGAAGATCTGGCGTCACAGGAAGTCGAGAAATATAGATACAAATGGTTACGCGATGAAACACTGGATGGCCACGAAGTATTCGTTATAGAAAGTTATCCTCAATACAAGAATTCAGGCTATACAAGACTAATATCGTGGATAGATAAAGACTTGTATAAAGCTCATAAGACCGAATTTTACGATCGTAAGAATACCTTGTTAAAAACACTGGTTTTCACTGAATACAATCAATACCTGGAAAAATACTGGCGACCTGGAAAAATGGCGATGGAGAACCATCAGACAGGAAAGAAAACAGACTTGATCTGGAAAAATTTTCAATTTAAAAATGGTCTTGGCGATCGTGATTTTGACCGTAATAGCCTGAAACGAGCCCGGTAAGGAAGTGATGTGTAAAGAGTGAAGTGTGAAAAGTTATATGATACGTTTCACTCTTCACCCTTAACCTTTCACCTGTGTATATTCTCAATGAAGTATAGATTATTTATCTTTCTGTTTGTCCTTCTTGAACCTTCAATGGCGTCTGCAGGTGAATGGAGCGGTTATCTGGGGACAGAATTTCGATATTTCACAGAGGATCCAAGAGATCCAAGACAACATGATGAAAATTTCTCTCTGGTATTCGAGCCGGAGTATTATCACGAGTGGGATAAAGGTACGCAGAGCCTGGCCTTTGTGCCTTTTTTCCGACTGGATCAACACGATAATGAGCGTACCCATTTTGATGTGCGCGAATTCACCTGGGCTAAAGTAGCAGAAAACTGGGAATTAAGACTTGGCTTGCGTAAGGTCTTCTGGGGTGTCACCGAGTTTCAGCATCTGGTGGATGTCATCAATCAGACAGATCTTGTAGAGAATATTGATACCGAAGACAAGCTTGGGCAACCTATGATCAATCTTGCCCTGATTAATGATTGGGGCACTGTCGACTTATTCATAATGCCCTACTTCAGGGAGCGTACATTTCCCGGCATAGAGGGTCGCCCCAGAAACCAGCCTGTGGTCGATGATGATTTAGCAGAATACGAATCTTCAGCCGAAGAAACACATATTGATTTTGCCATTCGTTACTCTCATTACTTTGGAGACTGGGATGTTGGTATTGCACATTTCTATGGCACCAGCCGTGATCCAAGATCGTTCCTGACCATGAATAGCTCTGGTGCACCTGTACTGGCACCCTTTTATGACATCATCAATCAAACCTCGATTGACCTACAGGCAACCAAGGGCAATATGCTCTGGAAACTTGAAGCACTGCACCGCAGCGGTCAGGGTTCTACGTATAATGCCGTGGCAGGCGGATTTGAATATACCTTTGTCGGTATATTTGATAGTGCGATCGACCTTGGGATACTTGGAGAGTATCACTATGATGGTCGTGGTGAAGATGCATTGACCTTTTTTGAAGATGACATAGCCACAGGCATGCGTTTTGCGTTTAATGATGCACAATCCAGCGAAGCATTGATGGGGCTAATCTGGGACAGAGACTCGGGGGGCAAATTCCTGAAAATCGAAGCCAGCAGGCGCATAGGTAATGACTGGTTGCTGGAGATGGAGGGCCGGTTCCTGTTTGACATGTCACCTTCTGATCCGGCCTTTGCTTTAAGTCGTGACGATTACCTGGAATTGTTTTTAACTTATAATTTCTAGACTCCCGCTCTGCCCCTGTTTTAAAATATCCCATGCTCGCGTTAAGAATTCTTGAAATCACCTTCCCTATCTTCTCGATTGTAGGTATTGGTCTTGTTTATGGATATTTTTTCCGACCGGACATGGCACTCCCTAACCGCATCAATATGCATGTCTTTATCCCGGCATTATTATTTTCTGTATTGATAGATAAAGCTGGAGAAGCTGATTTATTCGGGCACCTGGCCCTGGGGATTGCATTAGTTATTTTATTATCCGGCCTGATTTCTTTACCACTGGCAAAAGGCTTTAATATTGATTTCAAGACGCTATCCCCGCCCATCATGTTTGGTAATGCAGGCAACCTTGGCCTGCCACTAATGGTTCTGGCCTTTGGTGAAGAAGCACTGCCTTTTGCTGTGGTCGTATTCATCGTCTGTAATTTTTTTCATGTTACGATTGGCAGTTATCTATTGGATAAACAGGCGCATATTCTCAAGGCATTCTCATCACCTATGCTACTGGCAACTTTCTTTGCCCTGTCGTTAAATTATTTCGGGATCCAGGTAAACGAAATGGTTCTGCAACCGATTAGCATGCTGGGAAATATTTGTGTACCACTGATGCTGTTTGCATTGGGAGTACGGTTGATCGATACCGATTTTTCTGCATGGCGCATCGGTCTATTAGCTGGCGTAATGGCACCCCTGTCAGGTATTACGATTTATTTCCTGATAACACCCTGGCTGGATCTATCCAGAACCCAGGAGGGTGTTTTATTTCTATTCGCTATATTACCGCCCGCTGTAATGAACTACATGTTCGCCGAACACTTTGACCAGGAACCAGACCGTGTGGCATCAATGGTATTGTTTGGTAATGCCCTGGCAATACTGACCATTCCTTTGGCATTAACGTATGCTTTGCCAAGATTTGCCTGATTGCTAATCAGACCTTATGATTTATTTGATAGATCTTCTTTCAACGATAAATAATCCTGCAATCCTAATATTTCCTTAATCTCTTCAAAGTCCACCATCTTGTCAGTCAACGATTGGGTGTGCCCATCTCTTTTAAATACTTCTGCCATTTCTCGCATGGCCCTGGCCGTTAACAAGATGGAATCAATAGGAGTGACAACGATTTTAAAACCCATCTCTTCAAGCTCTGATGCAGAGAGTATGGGTGTCTTGCCAAAGGTCAGCATATTTACAAATTTTGGATATTCAACACGTTTACAAATTTGTTCAAGCTCATCTACGGATAATGGGGCTTCAATAAAAGCAACATCTGCGCCCGCATCGCAATAGCGGTTCACTCTATCTATCGCATCATCAAGCCCATCAGTTTCTCTTGAATCCGTTCTGGCGATAAAAAAGAAATCAGGATCCTTTCTTGCCTCTACTGCCGCCTTGAACTTGAGCACCATTTCATCTGCTGGAATCACATGTTTATTGCCGAAATGTCCACAGCGTTTCGGGAATACCTGATCTTCCAGAATAATACCCGCGGCCCCTGCCCCTTCGAATTCACTTACGCAACGCATGACATTATGCAAATCACCATGGCCTGTATCAGCATCTGCTACAACAGGAATAGAAAGCCGATGGGCCATGCGTCTGGTGGCATCTGCCATTTCAGACATGCCTACAAAATTAATGTCCGGTAGGCCATATAGACTGGCGCTGGTGCCAAAACCACCAATAAATACCGTATCGAACCCCGCTTGCTCCGCCAGAACAGCTGATAAAACATCATGTGCACCGAGGGTAGTAATAATCCCGGGCTGTTCCATTAACTCTCGAAATTTCCTGGCCATACTCTTGTATTGCGACATATGTTCTCCTTATTGTCCGATTCGATTCACCATTGTTATTTTTACATAAAATTAGAGGGTGCTGACCTTTGCCATGCATCTAATGACTCGATGCCTGCGTACCAACGCTGTATCTGCTTGAAGCCCTCAATAGGCATACGTGCTACCTTCGCATGATCCAGAAAAGAGCCAACGGCGTAATCTGCCAATGTGACATCGTCACCCACCAGCCACTTTCGATCACTGAGATGATCGTCCAGTACTTCTGCAAAACGCAAAAACAATTCATCACCCTTTTCAAGTTCATCCGGATCTGGATCCCCGAGCTTGAAAAAGTTTTTGATCAGATATTCGAAAACATAAATACCACAGGCCGGGCTCCAGTGTGAAAGATTCCAGGCCAGCCACCTGTTAATATCTGCCTGTTGCCTGAGGTCATTGGAATAAAGCGTATGCGCTGATTCTCTATTAGCCAGATACTGCATGATCGCGGTTGATTCCCACAAGGTAAAACCATCATCATCAACAAATGTAGGGATCTTGTGGTTTGGATTCAGGGCAATAAAATCAGGTTTCATCTGCTCACCTTTGGGTAGTGAAACATCAATCAATTCGGGATCCAGTCCCAGATGGTAGGCAACTGCCAGAACACGACGAGAATTCGGTGAGGGTGGAAAGTGATAAAGCTTCATAAAATTACCCCTTAGTTATTTTTGTTGATAGTCCCTATAATAGACCAACATTAAAACTAAGGAAGAATCCAGATGGCAGAAGCAAACGATGGCAGCATGATAATGGGCATGATCTGGATGTTTGTAATTTCAATATTACTCTTCTGGTTGCCCGCATTTGGTCCTCTTATTGCTGGTATTGTTGGCGGCAAGATCTCCGGTGGCGTCAGTTCAGGTATGATGGCCGCGCTATTGCCAGGTATATTGCTTGCCGTTGCCCTGTTTGTTGGTGGAACCATGCTTACAGCACTCCCCGTAGCCGGAGCAATGATTGCAGGTGGCGGATTACTGCTTTATGTATTTTACATCCCACCGCTTTTAATCGGCGCCCTGATCGGTGGCCTCATGGCAAACTGATAGCCACATGTGGCTATCAGTTTGCCACCGAAGCACCGACATTTATTGCAACATATTTTCCATGAAAAATTAATATTGGTTAAATAAACCCGTATAGACGGGCATAAAAATTTCCTCACGCATAATAATAAATGCGTTTATGACAGCTCTTTTCCTGCCCTGCGGAGAAATAAAATGAAGAAAATATTATTGATTGGTTTATTCGTATTAAATGTTAATGCACAGGCAGATGATTATGATGATATGGAGATAATAGCCAACGAATTTGCCGGGTGTGTTGGAGTGTTTAAAGCCTTTGCCAAAGCTTCACCGAATGATCCCGCTCTGGCTGAATCACTAATGGGTTATTCAAGAGGCGCAAAATTAGCAGCTGCATATTTATTCGCTAATATGAGAGCGATAAAAGATGGTACGTCAAAACCTTACGCTGATTATTACCCGCAGGTAGAGAGTATTGCTTTTAGATACTATAAACAGGCGAAAATACAGCTTGAGGCTGGTAATTCCGAGAGCATGGAAGCTGCCCTGATGGAATGTGCTGACTTAAATGAAGTTCAAACAAAAATCATTCAGGATATACGAGAAGACGCGTACGAAAATTAAATTTTTTATTTTTCATGGATACTGTCAAAGGTAGCGACAGGGTCAAACAGGAGCCACCGGAAGTTTTAAAAATCTCTTGTACAATAGTCAGATGACAATAGCTTATTTCATAGAAGAGCCAGTTGCTCATCATCTATTATGTGACCATTGCTTGCCTGATTGACTGTCTCAAGATTTGAGGCACTCACACCTAGCAATCGGACTTTACGTACGCTTACTTCTGTTTTCTGAAGTAACCCGTTAAGGAGGCTCATCATATCCTCGGCATTCTCCACTGGACTCTCCCTGGTGATACTGCGTGTTATTAATTCAAAATTATCATATTTCACTTTTAGCGTGACAGTCCTGGCAGAAAATTCCTTTTCACAAAGTTTCGAAAAAACTTTTTCAGACAAGCCTTTTAACTTGCTTAACATCACATCAATATCACTTATGTCTTCCTGAAAGGTTGTTTCACTGCCAATCGATTTACGTATTCGATTATTTTTTACGGGCCTGTGGTCAATACCTCTGGCAATCTGGTAGTAATATCGTCCTGCCTTGCCAAATTCTTTAATCAGCGAATTTTCATTCCACCGTTTTAAATCAGAGCCAAGACTTATACCCAGGGCCTTCATCTTTGCTTCTGTTGCTTTACCAATACCGTGAATTTTCCTGACCACGAGTTGCTCAACAAATTTTTCGCCCTGTTCTGGTGTAATCAGATATAAACCATCAGGCTTATCCATATCTGAAGCAATCTTTGCAAGAAATTTATTATAAGAAACACCAGCAGATGCTGTTAAGTCAGTTTCTTCTTTGATTGTCTTCTTGATTGACCGTGCAATTAGCGTCGCCGAGCCCTGAAATTCAGTACAGCCAGTCACATCAAGATAGGCTTCGTCCAGGGAAAGAGGTTCTACCAGGTCGGTGTAACGTTTAAAAATAGACTGTATTTCAGTGGAGACTTGTCTGTAGATATCAATCCGGGGCTGTATAATAATTGCCGAAGGGCATAATCTATAGGCTGTTGAGCTTGGCATCGCTGAGTGAAT
>QNEM01000125.1 GCA_003645215.1 Gammaproteobacteria bacterium | reverse complement strand
CGCTCGGTAATCGCATAACTAATTCAATGCCCGTCGCATCTTTCGACGCGAATTGGCTGAGATCAACTCCTACCGTGTAGTGCAGTGTACCACCCATTGTTACAGGATCGGGGGTTTCGCTCACAGATACTGAGGAATAAGGTGTTACCGTTGTTCTCGTTATTTGCACATCAGCCGGATAGTCATTTGCTGTCACTTTAGCGGTGTTTACTAATTGAGCCGCTTTAGTATTGCTAATAACCAGCTTGATAGTCGCAGTCGCGCCGGGCGTTAAGTCTGACAAAGTACAACTGACCGTTTCAGCCGAACAATCCCCACCATCTAGTGCTTCAATAGATACCAAACTGCTATCGGTTGGCAAGGTATCGGTCAAAACTACGCCCGTTGCTATTTCACTGCCATTGTTAGTGACAGTTATAGTATAGGTGATATTTTCACCTTGTTGGGCAGTGCCTGGCTCGGATTTAACCTTGACATCTAGCACTGATTCTGCTTTAAAGCTTACCGAGGCATTTTGGTCATTTCCGACTGCAAAGTCTTTTGAACCAAATATATAGCCATCTTTGCTGGCGGTGGCTGTATAGTTATCTTCAGCAAGACCTGTAATTTCCCAATTCCCAGCAGCATCGGTGAGGGCAGTTTTATCGCCGATTTGCACCGTGACACCTGCAATTGGATTGCCAAATGGATCAGTTATTTTGCCTGTCGCACGATAACCTGTACTTGCTAATGCTTTGACAACCAAAGCGTCTGCACTCACATAACCCAAACCATCACCGATTTGTACTACGATACGCACGTCGGTATCTTCACCCAATCCCGTGGGCGCAATATATTTTACTCGACTGAAATTGGGTGCGCTGGGATCAATCTGAAAATATCCCTTTTCTGCACACCAATAAAAGTTGGGATCGCCACCTTTTGGCTTATCAACCACTGCATTAGCGGAGATAAACACACTTTCTCCCCCATTTATAGAGGTTGCACCCTCATTGCTTAGGCTGACAGTTGGCAAAGTGACATCAGGTAAAACAGTTTCCTGTTCATAGTTTTCACCAATGCACACGGCACTACTATTAGCATAAGCCGCTAAGGGGGTGGCAAGTATCATTGCACAAGCATGAGCAAGTGGTTTTTTCTTAAACTTAAACATGGCTTTGCCTCCTCTATTGCGGGTAGTTGTTGTTGTAGTCATCAGCAGTCACCCAGCCTTGATAGCCTGCGCCAAAGCGAATATCTCGCTTAGTCACGCCGTATCTTAAACTGGTCGCGCCGACTTCTTTATTATCACCAACAGCAATGGCTACATGACCGTAATTCCAGTTAGATGGACCAGGTAGATAGCAAACAACGGCACCTTCCGTCGGTTCCCCGTCAGTTTTCATCAAACCTTTGCCTTGGAAGTAATTACACATCCCCTTTGCATCAGGCCACTTGGCGGGCTTGCCATGCATACTTCTGGCAAATCGCGCACAATAAGTGTATTTCTTATCCACATAAGGAAATTTAACCCCAACCTTGTCATTGGCTTTATTCGCTACCGCTTGACCATAATCCGAAGAAGTATCCGGTTCAGCATCAGGTGGTGAATCAACTAAACCATAATGAATGTCTTTCTTGGGATTATTAGCTGCACGATAGGCTAAAGTGACCAATTCGGCACGATTCAGCTTGTAATCCGGATGTTTGCCACTGGTGATGTCTTTATCAACCAAAAATTGTACCAAGTCGGGACCTGTGTAACCATAGAACAGTTTAGCAAGATAAGTCCAAGCTAACAGTCTCGTAACGGGTTCACCTATCTTGGTTTCGTCAACCGATAAACCTTTGTCTTTGGCATCATTCAAGAAGAATTTGTACCAAGGATCGCTACCGACACTTTGTTCGCCAATACGCTCATAGTCACTGGCATAAAGCAGCACCTTTAAGGTTTCTACCAAATTAGCCTCTTGTGTCGGCTTATATACCCGTTTTCCGCTTTCTGAATAACCGATAATAATACCAGCACTACAAAACGCTTTCACTGGTA
The DNA here is from genome assembly GCA_003645215.1 of Gammaproteobacteria bacterium. Classification (GTDB taxonomy): domain Bacteria; phylum Pseudomonadota; class Gammaproteobacteria; order Eutrophobiales; family Eutrophobiaceae; genus SMWN01. Next base: position 4,321 of record QNEM01000125.1, on the reverse strand, counting down.
CGACAAACCAATTGTCATCAGTAATATCACTGAAAGTACAGTTGGTAGCAATAGAGCCGTCTTTGAGTCGGAGGGCTGCTGTTTCGTCACCCGGTTTATTATCATCGGGATCAAGATCATCTGCCAACTCATCAGCATCGCCCGTTCCGGTTTCACCGTCATCGGGTGTGGTATCGCCTGAATCATCAGTACCATCTGTATCGCTTCCATCATCATCGCCCGTTCCGGTTTCACCGTCATCGGGTGTGGTATCGCCTGAGTCATCAGTACCATCTGTATCGCTTTCATCAGGTAAATTGCTGTCTGCTTCATCATCAGGTTCTGTCGTATCAACAGGTGTCTTAGCCACAATATCTGCTAGGCATTCCATTGGACCAAAAGCGGCAACACAGAGGATTTTAGCCATCTCATTTCGTTTAATAACCTTTGTTGGTTTGAAGCTACCATCTTTGTAGCCATGCACCACTTCTTCATCCTGGGCAGTATAAACGAAAGGATAGTACCAATCACCCTTGTTTTTGACATCCGTAAATTCACGAGTAGGCACTTTATGTCCTTCTGTGAACATTTTCAGAGGCTCTTTGAATTTATCAAAAGCCGAAAGTGTCATTTTCAAGGCTTCAACCCGAATCGTATCCCTTTCTGGACAGAACATAGTCTTTGCTTCATTGCAGCCACTCACAATACCCAAATCTTTGGCTGTTTGAATGTATTCAATGAAACCATTGTCTAGCTCAATATCCTCAAAAGGTTTGCCAGAATCTCGTGAAGTCCGTCTCGCACGAGTATTTGAATGACTCGCTTTCACGGTAACAGCGACATACTCTTGCCGCGTTGCTGCACGACTTGGTTTAAAGTAACCAGCCCAATCACCACCGTAGCCATTGATGATACCTTCTTTCCACAATTTCAATATGGGTTTAGAATCCCAGCGGTCAGGTGGTACATCCATGAAGGGATAGTAACCATCAACAACTTTATTACCAGTGTTATCAAAAGCCTCAATGTGTAAAGGCTGTTCAATACTTTCTAGCGTGATACCAGTTGTATCAAAGAGGTTCAAGTTGATACCATCGGATGTCCATTCTCCTTGAACTTCTTTACCATCAACTTTGACAGTTCCAGCAGCACCTAACCCTGTAGCAGATATTTGAATATCTCCGTTTTCTTTGTTCAAGGTACGGACAATGATAGACGGTGGCGGCTCATCTACAGGTACTGTAGATACTGTCGTTCCATTACTATTGCCTTTAGTAGCGTGACTTGGAGGCCAACTTGTTTCGCGATTGGCATATTCTTCTTTACTAAGACTCGTCAGATAGAAATATTCCCCTGTCGTCGAATTCCAATAATGAAGTGTTACCCCTTTATTAATCAGATCAGTTAGCTCATAGGCTTCTCCTTTTCCATCAGCTTTACGCATAACCACTACCTTAGTGGGATTGTTTATATCAGTAACATCATCCCAGTAACCTGTTAAGTGGGCTGGTGAATTTTCCATGCGAGAAAAAGCATCAGCGACATAAGTTTCTGCACGTTTACCTTCACCGTTGTACCACATAACAGGATAATACCAGTTTTCGAGAATGCCCTTATCTATTGCATTAAGACTATTGCCCACAAAACTATTCTGAGTTTTCCACTTGGAGTTAAGTGTTTCTATTCCTACTGCTAAATTGTGTCTCCAATCATTTTTTAATTGGTTATACGCAGCTTGAGATATAGAACCGGTACACGACGATACACCTGTATCGGGTTTAGGTTTAGGTGGACATTTGGTTACTTGCATAATACCAATGCCTTCTCTTCCATCTGGTTCGTGATTTGTAACAACACTTCCATTTCTTATCTGATCCCAACCACTTTCTTTAAACGCAATAGCTTGAATAATCACTGGTGGAATATTATACTCTTTTGCTAAGCACAGTATTTCATCACTGACATTTTGACGGGTGGGGTTTGTGGTTGAAGGTGTTTCATTTTGGGAAGCACAATCATCACTATCAGTAACATCACCACTACCTGCATCACTACCTGCATCACTACCTGCACTATTGTCGTCATCAGCAGGGCGCAAATACTTGAACTTAATGGCATCTATATTTGAACCTGCTGGAATGTCAGAAGCTCGCACATAAGCACCATTTTCAAGCAATACCGACTCAGCCAATATAGCGTGGTCCCATTTGGCAGGAACTCTATGTTGATTTACAACTGTTTTAACCAGTTCATCTCCATTTTCAGAGTAGATAGTATAAGGCACTTTACCGCTGTCCTTATCCCCACGGAACTTGACAGATACTTGATAGTAACCTGTTTTGGCTAATTTAGGACTCCATCTGGCAGCGTGACCATTTTCCGTTGGGTAATACCAATCTCCACCACCATAATAGTACTTCCATTTATCATAGTTGCCATTGACTTTTTGAAGGTGAAAGTGGTGGTGACTATTATTACCACCTGCAAAAGTATTGTGTCCTGTATCAACAATAACAGTATATTCACGTTGTTTTGCGGTTTCATTTGGTGTTAATTGGACTGCATCTCTGAACCAAGCATTTCCATGCTGCCCTTTTTTAAAAAACTCAGAATAACTGAGAGTATTATTTTCATCGTAAGGATCATTAATATAGATCATATCATCATTACGACTAATCGTACCTTTTTCATCAATTCCACGAATGACAATGTAATGTCCCCACTTGCTATTTCCATAAGCATAAACATGTCCAAGCAAGGGGCCATTTCTGAGCGCAGTATAAACCTCATCAACACTATAGAGATTCTTGGTTCTTATTCCCCAAATATTTTGTAGATACTTCTCCATAGCACTGAGAGTCATTCCTGAATAATTACCTGAATAATTGCCACGATAGCTCGCTCCTACGTGATTTGTACCGCCATCATTACCAGTTTTACCTGATGCGAAACTGATGTTTCTATAGCCGATAGCAGGCCCATGATAGGTGTAAGTTTGAGTTCCAGCTTGGTAAACTTCTGGCATGTCTATATGAGAATTAGGAAAATAGAAACGCAGTAACATTGCTACGCTTGTAGGGCCACAGGCAGACTCTCTTATGTGAGTCCAAGCATAGTCATCGCTGACTTGGCTTAAATAAGGAACATCCCAATTGCCATCGTAGGCATTTTCAGCAACATCAGTATTAATAGCGTTGTTGCCAGTATCGGTATTATCATTATCTGTGTCAGTGTCAGTTTCACTACCAACAACTTTAACCGTTATCGGATTTTGGAGAGAACCTGGTGCTTCAATAGCAGGATAAGAACCATCATCTCTTTTTTCTTTGATGTAGAGATCATATTCACCAGGTGATAATTCAACATGACTACTTCCAAAGCTATACTCATAATCATGTCCAGCGGGTAACTGCTGGTTTTTTAATTCAATCTGAAACAGACTCGTCATTACATCCCCTTTGGGATGGAAAGCTGCAAAAAGACTATTGTTAAAATCTTTTGTTCCGTCTCGATTGCTGATCTTGGCGGTTATCTTAAGCCACTTACCTTGAATCACAGGGTTTGGTTCAACTTTGATGCTTGAGTCGAGTTTTAAAGTGGGTGCTTGCTGGAGATAAATGTAACCAACAATTTTACCAATTCCTTTACCTCTGTTTTCAAAGCCTTGAATGGTCTTGTTTTTCTCCTCGCCACCATCCTTGCCACCACCATAGTTACCATTGTTCTTACTGTAAGTACTCACATTGGCTTCAGTAAAGTAGACTTTACCATTGTTAACAGATTCTACATAGGCAACATGTCCAAAAGAATTAGATGAATCCCCAGCAAAGACGGCAATTGAATTGTCTTGAACTTGTCTACCTCTTGGTAAACTTTTAACTAGTTGATACCAATTTTTGCCATGTCTACCACTATTTTGGGTAAATTGGATTGAAACACCCATTTTCCCATAAGCACGTCCCCAGGCATAGGAAGTACATTGTCCACCATATCCCAGCTTATAAAATGGATTTTCGGTAGTACAGTAGTCTTCATGGACACAATTCTTAGCATACACATTGCCTACTGACATAAATGCCATTAACGCAAAAATATATGGGAAAGCACCCAATAATCTTACAACTGGAATTCGCCACCGCCTGTTGAGGAAAAAAATAGGGAACATACCCCATTTTTCACGCCAAGCAGAAGATTTCAGGGAACTAGCCCCCACAGTAGATACCACCGGCACATCCGGCCAAAGGGTAACAGATAACCACCGCGTCACCGGTAGTAATCGGCTTATCCCAGTAAAGATAGCGAGTATGCCCGCTATTAAGCATTGCCCAAGTTTAAGTCCACT
>QNEM01000124.1 GCA_003645215.1 Gammaproteobacteria bacterium | reverse complement strand
GGCAGGGATTGCCGCATTGACGATAACGTTTTAGCCATTCAAACATACGCATTCGTGCGGGGATTGCCAGGGCCGCACCCAACGGACATAAATAACGACAATAGAAACGTTCGACGAATAAACCAGCACTTAATAAAGCTAATGCAAATAATACATAAGGCCAATCACGGACAAACTTCAGGATAATTGCCGTTTTAAATGGCTCGACTTCAGCAAGACGTTCAGATAATTCAAAAGAATGTAGAGAAACACCAAATAAAACCAGGAAGATAATATATTTCAATGGCCAGAGTCTTTCATGTATTCCCCATGGCACAATAATCTGTGGAACTTTAAATGCCTTTGCGATTTTATTAAGTAATTCCTGTAACGCGCCAAAAGGACATAACCAGCCACAATAGGCACCTCTGCCCCAGAATAACAATGAGGCGGCGACGCTCCCCCATAGAATAAAGAGTAGTGGATCCATCAGAAAATAACTCCAGTCGAAACCGGTTATCAGGGCATTGAAAACTGTCAGAATGTTGACTACGGATAGCTGCGCATTCGCATAAAAGCCGATGCCAAATAATGTGAATAACATAAAACCTAAACGCAGATTATTTAATAAACGAGGACGTTGCACCAGCCAGCTTTGAAAAAAGAAAATCCAGGTAAGCAACACCAGTGCGACTGATAAAATAATAATCTGCCACAATTTTTCCTGCCACAGGGACTTCCACAGGGGTGGTGCCTCTTCTGCTAATTGTGAGCCGATACTTGATATTGATGCCTTGTCTTTATCTGCCTTTTGCTCAATTACCTTCAGATATAGTTGTGGAACCTGATAGTTAAGATCGAATGTAGTAAATATTTTATCTCGAGGACCCGTTTCCCTGCTGACCAGGAGCTCAATATGCCAGGGTTGTACCGGATCAAATTCAATATCAGCAGGTATCTGAAACAGATCAACATCCTGGAATTCAGGTGCGCCAGTTGCTGAGATTAGTCGCAATCTTTTATGGTGTATATCACGGAAGCGTATAGCATTGTCATCTTGAATTACTTCAAACCGATCGAAAATACCACCACGAACATAACCTGATCCTTTGAATGAAAATGGGCCATTGGCAGCAATCAGGATAGCGTGCTGATCCGGAGCTAATGATTTTACAAGGTTCCTGTACTCCCCTTCACCTAGCAGACTACGACCAATAGTCGGTACCGAAACCAGGGCAGTATAGAGTTCGATAAAATCACTATCAGGTTTTCCCTTTCTGGATCTGATTCGTTGATTTTTACCCCCCTGGTTGGCAAATGCCTGGTTGATATCCCTGTCTGTCAATTTGAGTCGCTTCACCGAACCGTTACTAAGCAGTTCGACCCAGTCACTTACACTATCCTGACTCTCATCGATTTCCATTTTTGTGGTTTGAGTCTTTTTTACTTCCGCTTTAAGACCTCCCAAACCATACCAACGTGCTATTTTGATCGCTGAACGCACAATACTGTCATCGATAACACGTACCGTTACCGTTGCACCACTCAGGGCATCATAGGGAAGTTTTCTTTCCTCGCTATGACTCAACTCCACGATATCCATACCCAGATAGCTATCAATCACTGCTCGTATTTTTGCTTCTGGGATACCGATCAAAACAATAGGCTCATGATGCTCCACCAAACGGACTCCCCGAATAACACCTTGCATATCCAGACCAATCAAAACATAGATGGGTTTCCCGGAATAACCAATTGAATTGACGATGTCGGCGTTCAGGTATACCAGACCAATCTGCTCGGTCCCCTGGTAGACTTTGGCAATACCGGATTTTTCCATATCCTGTTCAACTCGATCTGCATCGGGAAAGAACTCGATAATGGGAGTTTTTGTTAATGCTTCATCCAGATTCAACGCGAAAGCAGGACCAACAACAGCGACACACAACAAATATATTAAAAAATATTTTGCTATTGCAGTAATACTATCGAGTAAACAATGTTTAATAATTCTTATATATTTCATCAGCTTATATGGTGGTTTGGCCTGGCTGCGACAAATTGCCACAGGCATTATTGTCATTTAAAAAGAAAGGTAATGAATTGATCTAAATCAATAGCTTAAATAATAAATTGTGAGATATTTCGCTTTAAATTTCATTGAGTTGCTTCAGAATGATCCAGTTCGAACATGTTAAAGATTTACTTGAGACAGCACAGAAAATTGAAATCGGTGCAGCAGAACGCTATAGGGAATATGCAGAAATAGCAGATACAGAAAACCCTGAAATTGCGGCATTATTCAACCGTCTGGCTGAAGAAGAACAAAAGCACGAGGAATGCGTCATACAACTTGCGGATGAAGCCTCAGTAAATCTACCTGATTCTCCTGCCCCGGATCAACAAACTCCATCCAGAGAGAATGAAAACACGACAGCAGATAATAATTCCTTATATAAAATACTAGCGGCAGCGGTAGAACGCGAAGATCTTGCCTTTGAAATATATTCACAAATAGCAGCAAGCAGTAATAATGACGATGTATGTCATTATGCTGAGAGATTGGCAAAAGAAGAACTGGGTCATGCTGCTTTACTAAGAGCCATGCGACGTCGTGTGTACCATGAGCATAAAGCCCAAACTATAAGTTCACTTCCGGCTCCTGATAATTTGGATACGGTAGAGAAATTTTTGATTACTGCTTATGCATTAGAAATATCATTATCTACCTGCATAGAAAATATTTCTGATCACGGACTGGACATGAGTGCCAGCAAAGAACATTCCGAATTAATCATTAATCAGCTTGTAGATGATATTAGCAGAAGTACTGATGCAAATATTCATAGGCTAGATAATTTAAGCAATCAAATATCATTGTCTGATAGCACTACTTTCACATTAGATAATTTACTGGCTGAATGTGAGTCAACCTATGAATATTATGACAGTATTATTTTGAAAACCGGAAATAAAGAAATAATGAATAAGGCTGTATTTTTTGCCTCACATACCCTGACACAACTACTTTTGTTACAGGAAATTAAAAACAGTATCACTGATTAACATGTAGACTCCTGTTTCGGAGTTACTGCTTACATTTCCCTTCTTACCACTACCTATATACTGAAATAATATTATGATTCCTCCAGAACTTCTCTCGCCGGCAGGTTCTATCAAACATATGCGTTATGCATTTGCCTATGGTGCGGATGCCGTCTATGCGGGACAACCACGCTATAGTCTACGTGTGCGCAACAATGAGTTTTCTGTTGAAAAACTTCAACAAGGTATTTTAGAAGCCCATACGGCAGGAAAGAAATTCTTCATCGCCAGCAACCTGTTGCCACACGATAACAAGGTAAAAAGTTACCTACGTGACATGGAACCGATTATTGATATGCAACCAGATGCCTTGATCATGGCCGATCCAGGACTGATCATGTTAATCAGGGAAAAATGGCCTGATATACCTGTACATCTTTCCGTACAGGCCAACACCCTGAACTCATCAGCGGTAAAGTTCTGGCAATCACTGGGACTTTCCCGGGTAATTTTGTCCCGGGAACTATCATTGGACGAGATTGAACGTATAAGACAACAATGCCCTGATATGGAACTGGAAGTGTTTGTCCATGGTGCCTTATGCATTGCCTTTTCCGGACGTTGTTTATTATCCGGTTATTTTAATCACCGTGATGCCAACCAGGGGGCTTGTACCAATTCATGTCGTTGGAAATACAATCTGCATGAAGCAAAGGAAACTGAAACGGGAGAGTTTGAGAAAATACTTCCTGATAAAACTGAAGAGGCCTTTTTACTGGAAGAACTGGAAAGACCCGGTGAACTGATGCCCATTGAAGAGGATGAACACGGCAGCTATATCATGAATTCCAGGGATCTGCGTGCCGTGCAGCATGTACAAAGGCTAACAGAAATAGGCATTGATTCTCTCAAGATTGAAGGCCGTACAAAATCCTATTTTTATGCCGCACGAACCGCGCAAATCTATCGCCAGGCAATTGAGGATACGCTCGCTGGTCGCCCCTTTAATTTTGGACTAATGGAATCTCTGGATGGTCTTGCAAACCGGGGTTATACAGAAGGATTTTATCGCCGTCATGTCCCCGATGAATACCAGAATTATCAATCAGGCAGTTCTGAAAATTATACCCAGAGATTTGCCGGTGAAATTATGTCTCGGAATACTGAAACCGGGATGTTGGAGATAGAGGTTAAAAATAAATTTACCATCGGTAGCCAGCTAGAACTCATGCTGCCTGATGGTAACCATCAGTTTATCCTTGAACATATGGAAGATAAAAAAGGCAATCCTATTGATGTAGCCCCGGGTTCCGGATACCAGGTCTGGATCAAACCTCCAGTAGATATTAGTACAGATTTTGGCTTATTGATTACTGATGCGCACTGATGATGCCAGGCTAAGTATCATTTTTTTCATTCCTGCTGGTCCCTGCTCTACTAATAATGTATAGCACTGTACAAGGCTTGCCCCCGCATCCAATATCTGTAACACGTCATCTGCTGACTTAATACCACCAACTACGATAAGTGGAAGCTGATCTGTCAACGCTGATATTTTACGTACAGTAGTAATTACATCTCCAGATGATGGCCAGTTCTCAAATGCTATCAACAAGCCATTAAACCCTAGTCCATGTGCAATACTTAATATTTCCAGAAGTGAATCTCTATTGTCGTATTCTATTGCTACCTTGATAACGACAGGTACATGACTACTGTTTTTCTCACATAGTTCTGTATGTCTTTGTTTGATCTTCTCCAATAGAACTCGTATCTCTGCTTTATTACATGTTTCAGAACGCATAGAACTACCAGGTCTGCTTAAGTTGATCACGATGTAATCTGAATGATGCCAAAATATCTCCATGCCCTGGAGATAATCAGAAATAGTATGAGTATCGATACAATTTCTCATACTTCCCAGGCTGATTCCAATTAAAGGTCGAGGTGTAGACTGATTTTTTGACTGGTCTAGATTATGAACAATATTTTCCAGCTCATCATCTGATTGAACTTCAGAATCTACATTGATAGTACCAATCTCTATAAAGCCAAAACCTGCTGCATTGAGGCTACTTATCATTCTTCCATCACGATCAAATCCCGCCGCAAGCCCAACAGGGTTTGGAAAGTGCAGGCTCATTGTCTTAACCGGGCATGAAGGGAGGAGAGGCGTTGCCGGATTAGAACTGTTCAAAATATTAAAAACTCTTGTCCATTTCAGGAAGAAAAGTCCTGCATGAAGTTTATCAAAGCATCAACTCCTGATTTTGGCATAGCATTATAGAGACTGGCACGAATTCCTCCCCGTGCTCCATGTCCTTTTAGATTAATTAAACCCAGGTTTGTGGCGTCTTTAAGGAAAGTAGATTCCATTGATTCATTTTGTAGATTAAAACAGATATTTACTGTAGAACGATCAGGCTTATTAACAACGCAATTATATTGTTCATCATTATCAATAGCAGTATAAAGTGCTTCTGCCTTTTCTTTATTTAATGCCTCAACTTTATCCAGGCCACCCAGGTCTAATATCCATTTAAATATCAGTCCTGAAATATAGATGCTGTATGTTGGTAATGTATTAACCCTGGAATTATTTGTTGCCTGCTCGCCATAATTAAATACTGTTGGTGTTATATCCATGCTTTGATTTAGTAAATCATCTCGAATGATTACCATAGTCAATCCTGCAACTCCGACATTCTTTTGCGCACTGGCATAAAGCATTCCATATTCAGACACATCAATATTGCGGGTTAAAAAGTCTGAAGTAACATCTGCGATTAATGGGACATCAGAAGTTTCCGGTGTCCAATGAAACTGCACCCCATCTGCTGTTTCATTGGAAGTAAAGTGGCAATAAGCAGCTTTTTCATTAAGACTCCATTCTGATTGAGCAGGGATGCAATCAAAACCGGATACTTCAGAGCTGGCAACGATACTGATATCACCATAGCGTCTTGCTTCATTGATTGCCCTGGTTGACCAATGCCCCGTTTGAATATAATCGGCCTGTTTATTTTTTCCCAGGAGATTCATGGCCAATAAAGAAAAGTGACCATATGCACCACCTTGCATAAACAGGATGTGATAATTGTCCGGTAGATCGAGTAGCAATCCAAGGTCGATATGCGCTTGTGTTGCAATACTTTGGAATTCATCGGAAGTGAATGGCATTTCCATAACCGACATTCCTGTTCCATTCCAGTCCAGCATTTCGGATTGAGCCTGTTCTAATACTTCCTTCGGCAACATATCGGGACCGGAAGCAAAATGAAACATTGTTAGATGTTCCTTGTACTATTGGAACAAGAACATACCATGTGCACCACTAATCATACAAAACAGTGTAGCGATGGACAAGATGGTATTGGTACGAGAAGAAAGAAAGGTGATTCG
>QNEM01000123.1 GCA_003645215.1 Gammaproteobacteria bacterium | reverse complement strand
GATCTTGATTCAGTCAGGGCAATACCCTGACGCTTTGCCAGGTGCACGGCATTGACCTGGTTCACAGGGATTGAAAGACTGTTTTGCAATAGACCAACGAGGGCTTCAACAGCAACCGGATGTGGATCACAACTTGCAATTTGTCCGTGCAGACTGACTTCCAACTGTTTTATTGGAGAAGTGGCCATTAATGCCATTAATTGCCCAAGCTTACTGGCAATTTCCTGATAGGGTTTCAGTGTTAGTGCTTCTTCTGTTGCAACACGTGGCATATTCAGTGCGTTGATTGCTTCACCACTGCTTAGAAAAGTAGCAATCTGTTTCGCAATCTCAACACCGACTGCTGTTTGTGCTTCTTCTGTTGATGCACCCAGGTGTGGCGTAAAGACAATGTTGTTGAGTTTTAATAAAGGAGAATCCTTGGGTGGTTCATTTTCATAAACATCAAGGGCTGCACCTGCCAGTTGGCCACTATCTAATGCATCAAACAGGGCTTTTTCATCTATCAGGCCTCCGCGTGCGCAATTGATCAAACGTGCACCTGGTTTCATGATTGCCAGTCTTTCCCTGCTGATAAGATTTCTGGTTTGTTCAATCAGCGGGCAGTGCAGGGTGACAAAATCAGCACATTCCAGTAGTTGATCGATATCCATCGGTGTCACACAAGCTTCGGTAAATATTTCATCGGTGACAAAGGGATCGTAGGCAACCACATTCATGTTCAAGCCAAGTCCACGGTTGGCGGCAATACGACCAATGGTGCCAAAACCGATGACACCGAGTGTTTTGCCAGAAAGTTCTGCACCCATGAAGCTGGAACGCTCCCATTTCCCATTGCGAATAGATTGATCGGCGAATGGCAGATGTCGAGAAAGGGACATCATATGGGCAATAGCCAATTCTGCTGTAGTTGTCGCATTGGCATCCGGGGTATTTAGCACGACAATGCCGCGCTCGGTAGCAGCAGGGATATCAATATTATCAACCCCGATCCCTGCGCGACCAATTACTTTCAGGTTTTTACCTGCTTCAAGAATATCACCACGGATGCTGGTGGCACTTCGAACGATCACTGCATCTGCTTCACGAATATGTTCACAAGCCTCGGCTTCGCTGAGTCCCGTAGTGAAGTCAACATCAAGTCCTGGCTGGTTTTTTAAAAATTCGACACCTTCGTCGGCAATCTTGTCTGCAACAAATATCTTCATTCACATAATCCTTCTGCATAGCAATTTATAATGCGTTGCAAAATAACATACTGCAGTGCACAATAATATTCTTTTTTAAGTTGATAAAGAGTCCTATGCCAAGAGCGTTTGCTGCGTCTGGAAGTGTCAATTATTTTAGGGTAAGAACATGACTGAAAAAGAATTTTCCGAAATATCATTAACGCTAGGCCTGACCTTTGGCATTGGTTATATGTTATTTATTGTCTACAAACTTGCTGAAGAATCCAAAGCTGGTCGTTTTGGCATGATGGTTTTATTTGTTGGTTTGGGACTGGGCATTTTTGGATTTGCTGCTAAATACTTCGTCAAACTATACCTTGCCAGTCAATTGGGTTAATCAATCCCAGGAAACACGTTGCTACTACAAGCTGAGATCAAAGCGTCTTCTCCATTGCAACCCGAACCACCTCAATACCAGCCCCTTGTATATAAGCATTTTCACTAATATATCGTCGATAAGCCCGGGCACCGGGTTGCCCCAAAAATAAACCAAGGATATGACGCGTCATATGTCCAAGATAAACATCCGCATCCAGGTTCTGCTGAATATATTCAATAAACCTTTCCAGAATTTCATTGCGTGTGAGTAGTGGTGTTTCAGCATCAAAAATTGCTTGTTCAAGCTCTGCTAACAGGTAAGGATTTTGATAAGCTGCACGACCAATCATGACACCATCGACATGTTGGTATTGTTCCATAATGGCATCTTGTGTTGTGAAGCCACCATTAATAATAAATTCTAATTCAGGAAAATCTTTTTTCAGTTGATAAACCGTTTCGTATTGTAGCGGTGGCACTTCACGGTTTTCTTTCGGGCTGAGACCATTCAACCAGGCCTTACGTGCATGGATAATGAAAGTATCGCAGCCCGCCTGTTTCACAGTATTAATGAATGCGGATAATTCTTCGTAACTATCTTTATCATCAATACCGATTCGCGTTTTGACTGTTACAGGAATATCTATAGCTTGTGACATTTTAGCTATGCCTTCAGCAACCAGTTCTGGTTCTGCCATCAGGCAGGCACCGAATCGCCCTGATTGAACGCGATCGCTGGGACAACCAACATTGAGGTTTACTTCATTAAAACCAGCCTCTTCAGCAATCACAGCACAGGTGGCGAGATCTTCTGCTTCACTTCCGCCCAATTGAATCGCCAATGGGTATTCATCCGCATGATGTTCAAGAAAGCGATGCCTGTCGCCATGAATAAGCGCACCTGTAGTAATCATCTCGGTATAGAGTAGGGCATGTGGTGAGATAATCCGCATGAAATAACGGAAGTGTCTGTCCGTATGATCCATCATGGGGGCTATGGACAATTTTCTATCTAGTTTTAAGGCCATGCTAATTCAGTATTCTTGTTTTAATATATGATTAGTCAAACTTGTTCTTAAATAGAAGCCGCGGGGCAGGGTGAGGATATTTTTTCCCTCGCTATCGGTGCCTTTAGTGAGTGCCCTGGTGTTTGCTGCTTTAGGGCGCACCTGAAGATATTGACCTTGATGTGCAGTGATCTGTTCCAGTTCTCCCATGGAGATCATGTCCATAAGTTCTTCCCAGTCTTTACGTAATACTGATTCTTGATCACTATCAGGACTCCAGAGAATGGCTGAACCAATACGTCTTGCGGCCAATGGTGTTTCAGGATCGGCTTCTATCGGTATCCACAGAACTCGAGAAAGTTTATGTTTGACTAAAGATTCTTCCCAAATTGATTCGATATTAGAGAGATTAATGGCACAGACAAATGTGGATTCTTTCGGTGATCCGCTACGGTTCAGAGGTAATGTCTTCAATTCAATACCGATATGCTGAAAATCCGGTTCTGGGCGTGAGCCGGCGGTTGCGCCCAGACTGAGTTCAAGTAACTGTCCTACCCAACCCTTGTGATGGAGTTGATTGTCGGGTGTTGCCAGTCCATGTTGATTTGCTATTTGTTGTAGCGTCATACCGGCAATTTCAGAGGCACTTTCCAGCAGTTCTTTTTCAGAAAGTGGTGGAGTGACCATTTATATCAGGAAAGGGTCTCAATAATAAAATTCGTCAGGCTCTCGAACTTATCAGGGTCTGTAATCGGCTGGTCTTGTTTATCGGTGATGAAAAAAATATCTTCAACGCGTGAACCGTAGGTAGCAATCTTTGCACCATGTAATCGAACATTGCATCCGGCCAGGGCAACACCTACCTGGGATAAAAAACCGGGCCTGTCTGAAGCAACAACTTCCATGATGGTTCGCTGATTTACTTCATCCTGAGAAAAAAGAACGCGCGTCTGGATAGGGAATACCTTTTGTTTTCGTGACCGTGGACGCGATACTATTTTAAAATGCTGTTCCAGATTTGCCAGTGCATCATCAAGCTTGATCACAATGTCTTCTCTGAATTTCTTTTCTTTAAGTGCCTCGCCTGATTTATCCAGAACAATATAGGTATCCAGTGTGTATCCATGTGTTGATGAGATGACCCTGGCATCAACAATAGTCAGGCCAAGTTGATCCAGTACACGTGTTGTTGTCGCAAAAATATTGTCCTGGTTCTCCATGTACACAAAAATTTCTGTACCGCCTCGAGTGGCCTGTTGTCGAACCTTGATTAACGGGTATTGCTGTTTGCTGTTCTCTGCGATCGCATTGGTATGCCAGGCGATTTCATCAGGGGAGTAGCGAATAAAATAATCCTCCCCCAGTGATGCCCAGTGCTGGCCAACATCAAATTTTGATTTTGTCCGTTTATTCACCAGTGCCAGTGCGGCGTGTTTGGTTTTCTTGATGCGATCTTCTTTATTGAACGGGTTTTCCAGACCACGTCTGAGTGCACGTGTTGTCTCATTATAGAGTTGACTAAACAGTGAGTCTTTCCATGCATTCCAGAGTTCAGGATTGGTGCCATTCACATCGGCAACGGTCAACAGGTACAAATAATTCAGGTGTTCCCGATCGCCCATTTGCACCGCAAATTTATTGATGACATCCGGGTCATTTATATCTTCACGCTGTGCCGTTTTTGACAGGATTAAATGATTTCCGACCATCCAGCCGACAAGCTCTGCATCATATGAGCTCAGACCGTGTAGCTTACAGAAATCGACAGCATCTTTTACGCCTAATTTCGCGTGATCTCCTTTGCGTCCTTTGGCGATGTCATGGAATAAACCAGCGAGATAGAGCAACTCCTGTTTAGGCAATGTTTTTAAAATTTTCTGACACAAGGGGTAGGTATTGGCATATTCGGGTAGACCAAAATGACGCATATTCTGGATCACAAAAAGAATATGTTCATCAACACTATAAACATGGAACAGGTCAAATTGCATCTGCCCCTCAATCTGGCCAAAGGCGGGCAGATATCTACTTAGTATGCCGTAACGGTGCATGCGACGAAGTTCATGGCCGACATATCTTGGTTGTCGAATGATTTCCATAAACAGGCTTTTATTACGAATATCATTTCTGAATTCATCATCAATCAGGTAGTAATATTCACGAATCAGGCGAATAGTACTGGCTCGAATACCCTTGATTTTTGGTGTTTGTTGTATGAGTAGAAAAATCTCAAGCAAAGCAAAGGGGTACCATTTAAATACCTGGTCATGGCAGACTTCGATAAAATCATTGCGAATCTGAAAGCGCTTGTTGATGGGCTTTATTTTTTCTCTACGGGTCGCATAGATGATCTCTTCCTGGAAGTGCTGTAACAGCATCTCATTAAGACGGTTTAATTCACGTACCATCCGATAATAAAATTTCATGAATTGCTCGACACCGCTATTATCTTCAGCGTGGAAGCCAAAGATTTCAGCTATGTGACGTTGACGATCAAACAAAAGTCTATCGTCATGCCGACCCGTTAAATTGTGCAGGGCATAACGAATACGCCAGAGAAAAGTCTGCCCGGCCTTGAGCCTTAGATATTCTTCTTCGGTCAGAAAATCGTGTTTAACCAGATCATGCAGGCTCTTAACAGCAAAATGTCGTTTGGCGACCCAGCCAATCATCTGTATATCCCTTAATCCTCCTGGGCTTTCCTTGATGTTCGGTTCCAGACTATGTTCAGTGTTGGCATATTTTTTATGGCGTTCGACCTGTTCCTGTAACTTGGCCTTGAAAAATTTCCTGGTCGGCCAGATCTTATTGGGTCCGGTCATTTTGCGCATGGAGTCAAATAATACTGTGTCACCCACCAGTAAACGTGCTTCCATAATATTTGTGGCTACGGTGATATCCGCCCTGCCTTCAGCAATACAATCTTTCACAGTACGTACGCTCTGACCAACCTCAAGTCCAATATCCCACAGGAAGGTCAGGAATTGCTGGATTTGTTGATTCGTTGTCTTGTTGCTCCTGGATTTTTCCAGAATCATCAGATCAATATCAGAGGCAGGATGAAGTTCCCCCCGTCCATAACCGCCTACCGCCACCAGCGCCAGATCTTCGCAGCTGATCATGGATTGCCAGGCATGAATCAGAAGCTGGTCAATAAATTCAGCACGTTTATGCACGAGCTCAACAACATCTCGCCCGCTATCAAATGCGTCATTTAATACCCGGGTTCCTTCCTGTAAGGTGTTTTTATAAACAGCGAGTGGGGATGTACTGGACTGTAGTTCTTCTGTGAAACAATCGTTGTCGAACAGAAATATTTCTTCATTCTGGGCGCCTTGAATGCTAGTAGGCATTAATTAAAGACCTCATCGTCTCTTCTGGTCAGGACTTCATGCCCATCAGCGGTAACAAGAATCGTATGTTCCCATTGTGCCGAAAGGCTTCGGTCTTTGCTGACGACAGTCCATCCATCTGGCAGTAATTTGACATGACGTTTGCCCATATTAATCATCGGCTCAATGGTAAATATCATGCCTTCTTCGATGATCAATCCGGTATCTTTGAGTCCATAGTGCAGCACCTGGGGATCTTCATGGAATTCTCTGCCAATACCATGGCCACAGTATTCACGAACGACCGAATAATTATTTTTTTCTGCGTGATGTTGAATCGCGTGGCCAATATCCCCAAGATGTACCCCGGGTTTCACCATTTCTATACCCAGTTTCAGGCATTCGTACGTAGTTTGCACCAGTCTTTTGGCCCTTATTGAAGGCTTTCCGACCAGGAACATTTTGCTGGTATCCCCGTGATAATCATCTTTAATCACCGTGATATCGATATTGATGATATCTCCATCTTTAAGCTTTTTGTCTCCTGGAATGCCATGACAGATGACATGATTGATCGAAGTACATATAG
>QNEM01000122.1 GCA_003645215.1 Gammaproteobacteria bacterium | reverse complement strand
TGTAGAGATACCGCAAGATGCCTTTATGGCCATATTACATGTGGGGAAAGACAAGTGAATGTAGATTTTTCAGCGGTACTGGTAATACTGACATCTATCAGTGGCATTATTTGGTTGTTTGGTGTTCTGTTTTTTGTTGATAAAAAGAACAGAGATGAAAATGGTGAACTGGTTTTACCTGCTATTGTTGATTTTGCCAGATCATTTTTTCCGATATTTTTTATCGTCCTGATATTACGTTCATTTATCGTAGAACCTTTCAAAATTCCTTCGGCATCTATGATGCCAACTTTGTTGATTGGTGATTTCATACTGGTTAATAAGTATGACTACGGTATCCGTTTACCCGTGCTGAACACGAAAATAATCGATAATAAGACCCCAGCTCGTGGAGATATTGCTGTTTTCCGTTATCCAGTGGATCCCAGTATTCCTTTTATCAAGCGGGTAGTGGGATTGCCTGGCGATAAATTTATGTATAGAGACAAGATCCTGTCTATTAATGGTAAACGTGTCAAACAACTGACAATCGGTGCTTATCACGCCGTGGGTTCAGGTAAAATGATGGATGGAGCAACATTGAGTAGAGAATTACTGGAAAATGCAGAACATGAAATATTACGTATGCCCTCCAGACCATCACAAGAAGTTGAAGGTATTGTCCCAAAAGGGCACTATCTGGTTTTAGGTGATAACCGTGACAATAGCAAGGACAGTCGCTACTGGGGTTATGTGCCAGACGAAAACCTGGTGGGTCGGGCATTCATGATCTGGATGAACTGGGATAGCAAAAATGGTGGCGTTGACTGGGAAAGAATTGGTACGATGATCAATAATACGAATCATAAGGGGTAAATAATGCAACACATGAAAAATAAACAATATGGGATTGGTTTTCAGGGATGGACTGCAATATTGGCTGTGATGGTATGTTTCCTCCTGTTTGGACTCAGGGCTTTTCCGCTGTATAACGAAAAATTAACAGTTATCTCAAACATGGATGCTATTGCGGCCAGGCCAAATGCCGATAAAATGTCTGTAAGAGATATCCGTAAATTCTTTCTGAGAAATATGGAAATTGCCAACACAACACGTTTTACTGATCAATCAGTTAAAAAACTGGCTACAGTGATAACGGATAAAAAGACGAAGAAAAGATATCTGCGCGTTGCCTTTGAAGCCAGAAATAATCTTGCTAAGGATCTCAATTTACTGCTCGTTTTTGATCATAAGGTTCAGTTGGGTGGATCAAAAGATGAATGAATGAGCAGCTATCTAATCTAGAAAAAACAATTGCTTACAAATTTAAGGATAAGGCACTACTAGAAACTGCATTGACTCATCGTAGTATGGGCCATGGCAATAATGAGCGACTTGAATATCTTGGTGATGCAGCACTGGGTTTCATTATCACCGATTCGATATTCGAGAAATTTCCCCAGGCAACAGAAGGTGAACTTACCCGTCTCAGGGCGTCCCTGGTCAAGGGTGAGACATTGGCAAGATTGGGGCGGGATTTGGGTCTGGGCGATTACATAAAGTTGGGGCCCGGGGAAAGGAAAAGTGGTGGCTGGCGCCGTGATTCAATTCTTGCGAATACGTTTGAAGCGATCATTGGTGCGATATACCTCGATGCCGATATGGAAGTTTGTCGAAAATGTGTTATTTCTCTTTACCAGAAATTACTTTCAGAAGCGAGCCCGGATACACTCAGTAAAGATCCCAAGACTGCCTTGCAAGAATTATTACAGTCACGAAGACTGGACTTACCTGTCTACAGCGTATTATCAGAAAGAGGCGATGCACATGATCGGCTTTTTAATGTTGAATGTACGATTATAGAACCGGATATTTCGGTTCAGGCCGAAGGTCGTAGCAAACGTCTGGCTGAGCAATTGGCTGCCGAAAAAGCCTTGCTTGAACTGGAAAAAAAACATAACAAGATTCAATAAGACCTTGCCGGGAAATACTTCAAAAAATAATCGAAATTATTGTGGCTATGTCACTATTCTTGGTCGCCCAAATGTTGGTAAATCGACATTGCTGAATAATTTGATTGGGCAAAAGCTGAGTATTACTTCAAGAAAACCTCAAACCACAAGACGCCATACGATTGGTGTAAATACAGATAAAAATTACCAGATTATCTATATCGATACACCGGGCATGCAAGATGCCCCGATTAATGCCATGAACAGGTATATGAACAAGGAAGCAACAAATGCGTTATCGGGTATCGACGTGTTGGTTTTTATGGTTGAAGCATTGAAATGGACTGCACTTGATGACCATATATTAAACTTGCTCAAGGATAAAACTGCTCCAATTATTCTGGCAGTTAACAAAATGGATAAAGTTAAAGACAAGAAATTGTTATTACCTTTCCTGAAGGACATCTCGGCAAAAATGAGTTTTAAGGAGATTATTCCTGTCTCTGCATTATCTATAAAAAGCTTGAGGCCATTGGAAAAATCTATAAAGGCATTATTACCGACAGGTAAATTTCAATATCCAGACGATCAGGTAACAGATAAATCTCAACGATATTTTGCTGCAGAATTTATTCGCGAGAAATTGATTAAAAGACTGGGTGAAGAGTTACCTTATACCACGACTGTTACCATTGATTCGTTTGTTGAGAAGGAAAATATTATTCATATAGATGCAATTATCTGGGTTTCAAGCAAAGGTCAAAAGACCATAGTAATTGGTAAAAAGGGTGCCGGTTTGAAAGCTGTTGGTGAACAGGCGCGTAAAGATATGGAACGGATGTTTGAAAATAAGGTTTTTTTAAGGACCTGGGTCAAGGTCAAGGACAAATGGATGGATAATGAGCTGGCTATAAAACAACTGGGCTTCGATTCCTAGACTGTATACATGAATGTGGAATTAACACCCTGTTTTATTCTGCATTCCAGGTCTTATCTTGAATCCAGTTTGATACTGGATATTTTTTCCAGGGAACACGGCAGATTGCACCTGATAGCAAAGGGTGCGAAACGGGAAAAATCTCCCTTTTCCGGACTCTTGCAACCTTACCAACGATTGTTGATGGCCTGGCGAGGTAAAAGCGAGCTAATGACCCTGGTCGATGTTGAGGCAGATATCGAAGCATATGAATTATCGGATGCAAGAACGATTGCAGGATTCTATATCAATGAACTGTTAGTTCGATTATTGCATCAACATGAACCACATCCAGAATTATTTGATTATTATAATAAAGCCATATTCGATCTCTCTGCTGCAAAGCCTGTTGATGCAATTCTCAGGGTCTTTGAAAAAGGCCTGCTCGAATCACTAGGCTACGGCCTGGTGCTGGATCATGATGTTGATGATGGTCTGGCAATAGATGCTGAAAAAAAATATCATTATCTTATCGACTCAGGGCCAATGAGGGAGACACCTTCGACGGGTGACTATATTGAGATCACAGGGAATAGTTTATTGGCATTGGAGCAGGGGTGTTTGCAAAACAAAACGGAACTGGAAGAATCAAAGAGACTGATGCGTTTCATATTACAGAGTCACCTGGGGACTAAACCCCTGGCCAGTAGGGCCTTGTATAAGGCTTATATGGCAAATTGATCCGTTTGAACGCCATATTTCATGGCAACAAAATACAAATATCCTTTTTCTACTCTAACTCCTTTCGTAAATGCGCTAAAATGCGCCGCTTTCAACACAAGACAGATAGATAAAGACAGGCGAAAAACATGTTATTAGGTGTAAATATTGATCATATTGCTACGCTCAGACAGTCGAGATTAACTCGCTATCCCGATCCTGTATTCGCCGCTCAAATTGCGGAGCAGGCTGGCGCAGATTCAATTACGGTACATCTCCGGGAAGATAGAAGGCATATCCAGGAACGAGATATCGATCTGCTGCGTCAGACCATGTTGACGCCAATGAACCTGGAAATGGCGGTCACCGAGAAGATGCTGGCCTTTGCCGAGCAAGTTAAACCTGAGTTTTGTTGCCTGGTTCCTGAAAGTAGAGAAGAGTTGACCACGGAAGGTGGTTTGGATGTGGCCGGGCAAATGGACAGAGTGACTGAAGCCTGTACAAGACTGAAACAAGCCGGGATACGCGTATCGTTATTTATCGATGCCGATGATAGACAAATTACTGCATCCAGAGATTCTGGCGCAGAAGTCATTGAGATTCATACCGGTCATTTTGCGGATGCCGCCTTTGGTAATGACACAGAAGCTGAATTGGCAAAGATTATATCGGGCGTAGAATTGGCAAAATCCCTGGGACTGAAAGTAAATGCAGGACATGGCCTGAATTACCAAAATGTAGGACAGATTGCCCAAATTCCAGACATCGAAGAGTTAAATATAGGTCACGGTATTATTGCCAGGGCAGTGTTTACTGGTCTGGATGAAGCTATCAGGGAAATAAAAACTATCATTCAGAAAGCAAGCGCATAAAAATATTATGGGCAATTTAAATTCTGAAGTTTCCAGACGTCGTACGTTCGCCATTATTTCTCACCCGGATGCCGGTAAGACAACGGTCACTGAGCAAATATTATTATTTGGTGGTGCGATACAAACAGCGGGCACGGTAAAGGCCAGAAAATCAGACAGACATGCAACCTCTGACTGGATGGAAATGGAAAAGGAAAGAGGCATCTCTATCACCAGTTCTGTCATGCAGTTTGAATATAATGAACATGTTGTAAATTTGCTTGATACGCCAGGGCATGCCGATTTCTCTGAAGATACTTATAGAACATTAACAGCAGTCGATT
This sequence comes from Gammaproteobacteria bacterium, assembly GCA_003645215.1. Classification (GTDB taxonomy): domain Bacteria; phylum Pseudomonadota; class Gammaproteobacteria; order Eutrophobiales; family Eutrophobiaceae; genus SMWN01. The sequence continues at coordinate 1,715 of QNEM01000122.1, read as the reverse complement.
CTGCTTTAATGGTGATTGATGTTAGCAAAGGCGTTGAACAGCGTACGCGAAAATTAATGGATGTCTGTCGTCTGCGTAACACACCTATAATCACATTTATTAATAAACTGGATAGAGAAGGCAAGGACCCGATCTCATTACTGGATGAGATAGAAAGTGAACTCGGAATAAGATGCGCACCAGTGACATGGCCAGTAGGCATGGGCAGTCGTATAAAAGGACTCTATCATCTGGATGATGACTATATTCGAATGTACAGCAAGGCAGATAAAAGCATACATGGCCGGATTATCAATGGTCTTGATTCAGAAGAAAGTCATACGCTCTTATCTTCAACACTCGATGAATTTACGGAAGAGGTTGAGCTGGTTCGTGGCGCCTGTGAAGAATTTAATCTTGAAGATTTTTTACAGGGGAAACAAACCCCCGTTTTTTTTGGCTCAGCGTTAAATAATTTTGGTATTTCCGAGTTTCTTGATTGCTTGATAAAGTATGCCCCAGCACCCCAGGCAAGGACAGCAGTGCAAAGAGAAGTAAAGCCTGATGAAGATAAACTCAGCGGCTTTGTTTTCAAGATACAGGCAAATATGGATCCAGCACATCGGGACAGGATCGCATTTTTGAGGATTTGCTCAGGACAATACGAAAAAGGCATGAAGATGAGACATGTCAGGATAGAACGGGACATACAGGTATCAAATGCCCTGACGTTTATGGCCGGAAGCAGAGAACAAGCTGAAGAGGCATGGGCCGGTGATATTATTGGTTTGCATAATCATGGCACAATTCAAATAGGTGATACCTTTACTCAAGGTGAATCTTTATCATTCAAGGGCATCCCGTTTTTTGCACCTGAATTATTTCGGCGAGTACAACTTAAAGATCCACTTAAAGCCAAGGCACTACTTAAGGGTTTGATTCAGCTGGGAGAAGAAGGTGCAACGCAGGTATTCAGGCCATTGGATAATAATGATCTTATTGTTGGCGCTATAGGCGTATTACAATTTGATGTGGTCGCTGCACGCCTGAAACAGGAATATGGTGTCGAATGTGTTTACGACAATGTCCCTGTGGCCACTGCCAGATGGGTATTCTGTGACGATGAAAAAGTTTTACAAAAATTCAGAACAAAAGCTTCATCAAATCTGGCCATGGATGGTGGCAACCGGCTAACTTATATTGCACCATCCATGGTTAATCTGAATCTTGCCATAGAACGTTGGCCAGAAATCGAATTCAAGTCAACCTGCGAGCATGCCGTCGGCTAGTAGTACTTAGTACCGGCAAGACCTGTTTCTAGCTTTTGCTTTCTTCCGTTTCAGCCTGCATTGACTGCTGCTCTCTGGCACTTGCCCCAACAGTTTTGTTGTCCGAAACATTTCCATCATTTGATTCGGTCTTGTTTTTATCAGATTTGACCCTTTCTGAAGCGCCGATATCAAGAAATGTTCTCTCATCATCCGTAGCACTGACACTTAGATTAATGTGGGTCTTGTCGCCTGCTGTTTCTTTTGGTGGCTGTGCATTGCTTGCCTTTGTGGCAGGCGCTTCTTGCACATTATCTGGATGCGGTGCGATAATTTGGGTTGCTGGCTCTACCTGCTCAGGTGCTCGATCTCGAATCTCTGTATCAGCACCGGGTTTCCTCGCAACAGTACTTTCGCTGTTATCTGCGGATGATGTTTGTGAGTTTTTATCATCATTTGATGCAGAAG
>QNEM01000121.1 GCA_003645215.1 Gammaproteobacteria bacterium | reverse complement strand
TCGACGTGCGCTGTTGCAATCGTGATGCCGCGTTCTCTTTCTTCCGGCGCGTTATCAATATCACCGTAGTCCTTAAATTCACCACCATGCTGTTCTGCCATGACCTTGGTAATCGCCGCTGTCAGTGTCGTCTTACCATGATCAACGTGACCTATCGTTCCCACATTTACATGTGGTTTCGTTCGTTCAAATTTCTCCTTCGACACAGCTAATCACCTCTTATATTTAAGTTCGTTAATTTAATGTGTATTTTAATGATGCTTGTTAACAATAGCCTCGGCGATATTTGCCGGAACCTCATTATATTTTTCAAATTCCATTGTGTACGTTGCACGCCCTTGCGTTGCTGAACGCAGGTCGGTTGCATATCCAAACATTTCAGATAGTGGCACTTCTGCACGTATCACTTTTCCTGCAGGTGAGTTATCAGTGCCCTGCAATATGCCGCGACGTCTGTTTAAATCACCATTCACCGTGCCCAGATAATCCTCTGGTGTCACAATCTCGACTTTCATTACAGGTTCCAGTAATACCGGATCTGCTTTGGCCGCACCTGCCTTGAATCCCATCGAGCCGGCGATTTTAAACGCCATTTCGTTAGAGTCAACATCATGATAGGAGCCATCGAATAAAGTTACTTTGACATCTTCAATTGGATAACCTGCCAGAATGCCGTTAAGCATTTGTTCCTGAACACCTTTATCTACGGCAGAGATGTATTCTCTGGGGACTGCGCCACCAACAACTTCATTAATAAATTCGTAACCTGCACCCGGAATCTGTGGCTCCAACTTGAATACCACGTGCCCATATTGACCACGACCACCAGATTGACGAACAAATTTACCTTCAGCCTTCTCAACAACCTTGCGAATTGTTTCGCGATAGGCCACTTGAGGCTTGCCTACATTTGCCTCAACACTGAATTCACGCTTCATTCGATCAACAATAATTTCCAGATGCAGCTCACCCATACCGGCAATAATGGTCTGACCGGACTCTTCATCTGTAGACACACGGAAGGATGGATCTTCATGCGCCAGTTTACCCAGTGCAATACCCATCTTTTCCTGATCGACTTTTGTTTTTGGTTCCACAGCAACAGCGATGACTGGTTCTGGAAATTCCATGCGCTCTAATGTAATCACGTTATCTATATCGCAGAGCGTATCGCCGGTTGTGACATCTTTAAGACCCACGGCAGCAGCAATGTCACCGGCCCTGACTTCCTTGATTTCTTCACGACTGTTTGCGTGCATTTGCAATACACGGCCAATACGATCTTTTTTACTCTTGACCGGGTTATAGATGGTGTCTCCAGAATTCAATACGCCTGAATACACTCTAAAGAAAGTCAGGTTACCTACGAAAGGATCGGTTGCAATCTTAAATGCCAGTGCAGCAAATGGTGCATCATCCTTTGCCGGCCTTTCAGCTTCTGTCTCTTTGCCATCATCCAGAATGCCTTTGATCGCATGGACATCTACCGGCGATGGCATGTAATCAATGATGCCATCTAACATGGCCTGAACACCCTTGTTCTTGAATGCTGAACCACAAAAAACCGGAACAATCTCGTTGGCTAATGTTCTACTGCGGATACCTTGCTTGATATCTGCTACTGACAGTTCATCTTCTTCAAGATATTTTTCCATCAATTCTTCATTGGCCTCTGCTGCAGCCTCAATCAGTTTCTCGCGCCATTCTTCGCAAAGGCTCTGAAGCTCAGCAGGAATCTCGCGCTCTTCATACTTGGAGCCCATATTGGCTTCTTCCCAATAGATTGCCTTCATCTTGATCAGGTCAACCACGCCTGCAAAATTTTCTTCACTGCCAATTGCAAGCTGCACAGGTACGGCATTGCTACCAAGGCGCTCATTGATTTGTTCTACAACCCTGAGGAAATCTGCACCTGCGCGATCCATCTTATTGACGAATGCCATACGCGGGACATTATATTTATTGGCCTGCCTCCAGACAGTCTCGGACTGAGGTTCAACTCCACCTACAGCACAGAACACGGCACAGGCACCATCAAGTACGCGCAATGAACGTTCGACTTCAATAGTGAAATCAACGTGTCCAGGAGTATCAATGATATTAATGCGATGTTGCTCGTACTGATCTGCCATGCCTTTCCAGAAACAGGTCGTCGCGGCAGAAGTAATCGTGATACCTCTCTCCTGCTCTTGCTCCATCCAGTCCATGGTCGCGGCACCATCATGTACTTCACCAATTTTATGCGAGACACCGGTATAGAACAGAACACGTTCTGTTGTGGTTGTCTTGCCCGCGTCAATATGGGCCATAATGCCGACATTGCGATAGCGTTCTATAGGTGTTGTTCTTGCCACTTTAATATTCTTTCTTTAATTAAATTTCTAATAATCTACCAACGGAAATGAGAGAAGGCTTTATTCGCTTCAGCCATCTTGTGTGTGTCTTCACGTTTCTTGATCGCCGTGCCTTTATTTTCAGAGGCATCCAGTAACTCGCCTGCCAGGCGTAGGCCCATATTTTTTTCGCTTCTTTTCTTGGCCGCTTCAACTAACCAACGCATTGCCAGGGTAACGCTTCTTGCCTGGCGGACTTCTACAGGCACCTGATAGGTTGCACCACCAACACGTCGAGATTTAACTTCAACCGTTGGCTTGACGTTTTCCAGTGCCTTGGTAAAAAGTTCCAGTGGTTCACCTTTACCTTTCTCACCCATTTCGCCCAGTGCACCATAAACAATTTTTTCTGCAACGGATTTCTTACCGCTTTGCATAATCATGTTAATGAACTTGGCCAACGTCTGATCACCATATTTAGGATCAGGCAGGTTCTCTCTCTTCTCGGCAACTCTTCTTCTTGACATATCAGTACTCTATTAAAATTCTGCTATTTAACTTCTGTCTTTGTTCTCTAATTTATTTTGGACGCTTGGTACCGTATTTTGAACGGGCATTACGTCTATCAGCCACACCTGATGTATCCAGGGTGCCGCGGACGGTATGGTAGCGAACACCAGGTAAATCTTTCACACGACCACCACGAATCAGGATCACAGAGTGCTCCTGCAAGTTATGACCTTCACCACCGATATAGGTAGACACTTCGTGCCCATTGGTCAACCTGACACGAGCAACCTTACGAAGTGCCGAGTTAGGCTTCTTCGGAGTCGTTGTATAGACTCGGGTACAAACACCTCGTTTTTGTGGACATGCTTCCAGAGCACGAACATTACTTACTACACGTTGGCGTTTTCGCGGTTTTCTAACTAATTGATTAATCGTTGTCATATTCGATTTTGCTATTTTCTGTACATTTAAGCTGTGTCAATAAACCCATTAATGTGAGTCAATAAGACCCTCTCCATAGTGTCAGAGAAACTTCTCTACTAGACACACGGTTAGTTATTTAACGGGTTATCCGAATGATCCAGACTCCAATATCAGGAGGCTAAAAACACCTTCCTCCAAACATTTTCAAGCCCTAAAACTAATTTGTCAGGCACTGAGACAAATCAGGCCTGACAAAGAAGCGGAATTCTATGACTTGACGGTTCACCCGTCAAGCCATAAAAGCCTATTTTTATGCCGCTGGGGTGCCTTCTTCCTGATTTGTTGCAACTTCCTCAGGATCTGCAGTAACCAATGGGATGGCTTCAGCTGCTTTATCCATGAGTAGCTCTTCCTCTGTGGCCCCTTTCGCCCTCTCCGCCCTCTCAATATGATAGGAAAGCCCCGTTCCGGCAGGGATCAGGCGCCCAACAATGACATTTTCCTTCAAGCCTCTCAGGTCATCCACTTTGCCACTGACACTGGCTTCAGTCAGTACACGAGTGGTTTCCTGGAAAGAAGCGGCCGAAATAAATGATTCCGTCGACAGGGAAGCCTTGGTAATGCCCAAAAGTACGGGTGCCCACTTGGCTGGTTCCTTACCATCCGCAAGCATTTTTTCATTTTCATCAAGGGCCCTGGATTTTTCAATCTGTTCGCCCCTCAGCAGTTTTGTGTCGCCAGGCTCGGTAATTTCTACCTTACGCAGCATTTGCCTGACGATGACCTCAATATGTTTGTCATTAATCTTCACGCCTTGCAGCCTGTAGACTTCCTGAATCTCGGTCACAATGTAGTTTGCCAGGGCATGTACGCCTTTTAAACGCAAGATGTCATGAGGCATTGGTGCCCCATCAGCAATACTTTCCCCTTGTTCAACGTGTTCACCATCAAATGCGGTGATATGTCTCCATTTGGGTATCAGGGATTCATAATGTTCACCATCTACGCCTGTGATCACAAGGCGCTGCTTGCCTTTAGTTTCCTTACCAAAACCAACTGTCCCTGTTATCTCAGCCATAATAGAAGGCTCTTTCGGCTTTCTGGCCTCGAAAAGATCAGCAACCCTGGGCAAACCACCGGTAATATCACGCGTTTTAGCTGATTCCTGTGGCAAACGAGCAATAACATCACCGACTTTAATCTCGGCACCATCTTCAATGTTTACCACAGCATTTGCGGGTAACAGGTAATGCGCAGGGATCTCGGTGCCCGGGATAAGCAATTCTTCGCCCTTTTTATCAATCAATTTAATGATCGGGCGTAAATCCTTGGCTGCAGACGTACGTTGTTTTGGATCGATAATGACCATGCTGGTCAAACCAGTGATCTCATCAACCTGGCGTTCAACAGTCAAACCTTCATCCATATCCGAGAATTGCACTTGACCCGCAACTTCTGATATCACCGGATGTGTATGTGGATCCCAATCAGCCACAACCTGACCCGGCTGGACTTCTTCACCTTCATCTACGGTTAATATGGCACCGTAAGGGATCTTGTAGCGTTCACGTTCACGACCATCTACATCCTGGATAACGATTTCACCAGAACGGGAAATCACTACCTGATGACCTTTTTCGTGTTGTAGCATCTTGATATTCTGACGACGCAATGTGCCGCCATATTTGACCTCGATGTTACTCACGGCTGCTGCCCTGGATGCCGCACCACCAATATGGAAGGTACGCATGGTTAACTGCGTGCCTGGCTCACCAATAGACTGCGCTGCAACCACACCAACAGCTTCACCGATACCAACTAATGACCCACGACCCAGATCACGACCATAACAGGCAGCACAGATACCATAGCGTGTCTTGCAGGTAATGGCTGAACGCACTGTTACCTGGTCTATGCCATTCTCATCCAGAACATCGACCCAGTGCTCATCCAGCAATGTGCCGCTTGGTGCAATAACGTCACCCGTGATAGCTTTAACTGCATCCTCGGCCAGTACTCGACCAAGCACACGATCCTTTAATGCCTCGACAACATCGCCACCCTCGATGATTTGGTTTACAACATAGCCGTCTTCCGTGCCACAATCTTCCTCAACCACCACAAGATCCTGAGCCACATCAACCAGACGGCGTGTCAGATAACCCGAGTTCGCTGTTTTCAATGCGGTATCAGCCAGACCTTTACGTGCACCATGTGTTGAAATAAAGTATTGCAACACGTCCAGACCTTCGCGGAAGTTTGCTGTAATGGGTGTTTCAATAATGGAGCCATCCGGCTTGGCCATCAATCCACGCATTCCAGCCAGTTGGCGAATCTGCGCTGCCGAACCACGGGCACCGGAATCAGCCATGATATAAATTGAATTGAATGATTCCTGGGTGACAGATTCACCTTGAGCATTCTGTACAGTCTCCGTACCCATTTTATCCATCATGGCCTTGGCCACCTGATCATTGGTATGTGACCAGATATCTACAACCTTGTTATAACGTTCGCCATTGGTGATCAGACCAGAGGAATATTGCTCCTGAAAGCCCTTCACCCTTTCTTCTGCCTGTTTGATGATTTCGTGCTTCTCATCAGGAATGACCATGTCATTAATACCGATGGAAACGCCAGCGCGTGTTGAATAATAGAACCCCGCATACATCAGCTTGTCTGCAAAAATAACCGTAGCTTTCAGACCTAACCTTCTATAGACCGTGTCGATTAGACCAGACACAACCTTCTTGCTCAGTGTCTTGTTCATCAATGAGAACTCAAGGCCTTCGGGCAAGATATTAGAAAGTAAGGCACGCCCGGCAGTGGTTTCAATACGACTATGCGTTTCTGATTTCTCACCATTTTCATCAATGCTGATTTCACGAATACGCACCTGAATCCTGGCCCTGATATCCAGTATTTTTGCTTCGTAGGCGCGGTGTACTTCATCAATGTCGGTGAATATCATGCCGGTGCCTTTAGCATCCGCTGATTCACGCGTCATGTAATACAAGCCTAGTACAACGTCCTGTGTCGGTACAATGATAGGTTCACCATTGGCTGGTGAGAGCACGTTGTTGGTGGACATCATCAATGTCCGTGCTTCAATCTGGGCTTCCACAGACAGTGGAATATGCACAGCCATCTGGTCACCATCAAAGTCAGCATTAAAAGCTGTACAGACCAGGGGATGTAACTGGATCGCCTTGCCTTCAATCAAAATTG
>QNEM01000120.1 GCA_003645215.1 Gammaproteobacteria bacterium | reverse complement strand
TCCCTTAAACCCTAGTTAGAAGTAGAAGAAAATTATGGAACATATAACCAAGCTAGCTGTACTAATAGATGCAGACAATGCTCAGCCTGCCATTATTGATAATTTACTTGCAGAGATCGCTAATTATGGGGTGGCTAGTGTTAAAAGAATCTATGGTGACTGGACAGCGCCAAGCCTAAAAGGATGGAAAGAAGTCCTACTAGAACACTCTATCCAACCGATGCAGCAATTTGCATATACAAAAGGGAAAAATGCAACTGATAGCGCAATGATTATTGATGCAATGGATTTATTGTACACCAGCAACTTTAACGGATTCTGTATAGTGTCAAGTGATAGTGATTTTACCAAGCTAGCGTCAAGGATTAGAGAATCGGGATTATTGGTTTATGGCTTTGGTGAAAAAAAGACGCCATCTTCTTTTGTTTCTGCCTGTGACAAATTTATTTATACAGAGGTTCTTCGAGCAAAAACTGATGAAAGTGAAGCTATTGCCAAAAAGCCTAGCAACGAATTAAAACAAGATACAAAACTGGTAAGCCTGTTACGTAATGCAGTTGAAGCTTCCTCCGATGAAAGTGGGTGGGCACAGCTTGGACCTGTCGGTAGCAATATAGCAAAGCAATCATCTGAGTTTGACCCACGTAATTACGGATATGGAAAACTGGGTGAACTGGTTACTGCTACAAAGCTTTTTGACATAGAAGAAAGGCAAATAGGCACTACTAATTCAAAGGCACTTTATATTCGTGATAAACGGAAGAAATAAGTTGAAACTTCTAACAATAAAATCAAGCGAACGCAAAAAACCACCCCTTATTAGGGCGTTATGTGGTCAGATGAATATTCAAACTAAAAGAGCTGTTGGATTCAGTGTTGCTCATGTGTATGGCAGAATTAAAAGAGCCATCATAAAGTAAATAATAATTCATATTAATCAAATAGATAAGTATAATACTTCAAGTGCATTATCGATAATTTCCAGGTCGGTATAGAAGTGTGGTGAGAAACGAACACCTTCCAGTCGATTGGCACAAATTACTTTATTATTCATTAACTTAGAATATATCTCAGTCATGTCTTTGCCAGTGATTTTAAAGGTGACTATACCAGCACGTCGTTGTTCCAGGGCCGGTGTAAGCAGTTCAACACCAGATAAATTGTTCAGCTTATCAATGAGATAAGTTGTCTTCTTTAGTATTGATGATTCAACATTATCCATCCCGATCTCTTCGAACAGCGACAGGCTGGCAGATAGCGCATGAATCCCCAGCATATTAGGACTGCCACATTCAAATCGTCTGGCACACTTCGCTGGTGACCAGGAATTGCGAGTGTAATCACCATGTTCTTCAACCATGTGCCAGCCAAACTGGTTTAATTGCAGTTTTTCACGGATGTCTGCACGACAATAGAACAGGGCGATGCCTTCGGGCCCACACATCCATTTATGGGCATCTGCCATGACAAAATCGGCATTTATGGCCTGTATATCGAGTTCATGGGCGCCAATGCTTTGAATAGCATCGATACAATAGTAAATATCGTTATCTCGGCAAAACTGGCCTAATTTTACCAAATCAAGCTTCAAACCAGTTCCGTACTGTACAGAGCTAATCGCCATTATCCGGGTATTTTCGTCACAAGCGGCAATCAGGCATGACTCTGGTGATTCATCTGCCATGACGTCAATCTTGCGCATTTCAACGCCATGGCGTGCCTGGGCTTCCCAGACAATGCGGTTTGAAGGGAATTCCTGATCTGTACTGACAACATTGTCACCAGCTTGCCAATCAATGCCACAGGCAACGACAGACAAGGCCTCAGACGTATTTTTCAATAAAGAGATGTCATCGGCAGATGGCGCATTGAGGAATGATTTAATCTGCGTCCTCAGCTTCGTTTCAATCTCTAGCCAATCCAGATATTTGCTTGCACCTGAATGGACGTTTTCATCTGCAAATTGTTTAACGGCTTTAGCTGTTCTAACTGGCCAGGGAGATACTGCAGCGTGGTTCAAATAGCATATATCAGCGTCTAGGTTAAACTCAGACAGGTGTTCTGACTTGATATGATTATCTAACGGCATATGCGCATAATGTATATTATGTTAAATAGGAAATCTTATTTATATTTGTCATGCCCGCCACGCCAGATTGAGATTAATAGCCATGTTCCGCCAATCCCTGAACCTATAAAACCGAAAAAACCAAACACCGGTAAACCAAATACCATTGGGCCCCCTTTTACAGTCATAACGATAGAGGTACCAATGATTAACGCTGAAGTAACAAGACCAACGGTAATGCGACTTGCGGATCGATCCAGTTCATTTGCAAATCGATCCAGACTTGTTATTTCTATACTCATCTGTACCGTACCCTGGCGTACTGCCCTTAATAAGTGGCGTAAATCACGTGGCAGATCTGATAATACGTTGGCAAGTTCCAGTAGATTTTTCCAACTTCGTTTTGCCAGGATGGCTGGTTGATAGCGGGTTAAAATAGCATTTTGATAAAATGGTGAGGCTTCAGCAGCCATGTCAAAGTCAGGATCCAGCTGTCTCCCCAGGCCCTCTAATGTAATGAAAACCTTGATTAACAAGGCCAGATCTGACGGCAGTATCAACTCATAGTCACGCATAATAATCGTCAGATCCGTCAGCATTGTTGCTATATTGAGTTGTTTAAGTGGAACACTATGATAATTATCCAGAAATGCATCAATATCACTGGCCAGGCTCTCAGTTTGGATTTGGGTACCGCCAGCCCAGTCAAGCATGACGTTAATTACTTGCTCGGTCTCACGTAGCACTAAACCACGAATCAGGTCGATGAGCTGCTCTCTGCGCCGCTCAGACAGGTTCCCTACCATACCGAAGTCGATGAATACGACACAATTATCAGGCAGACAATATATATTCCCAGGATGCGGATCAGCATGAAAGAATCCATCTTCCAATATCATCTTTAATGCGGCGTTCGCGCCCCTCCTTGCCAGTAACTTACAATCAAGGTCTGACTCTTTTAATCTATTCAGGTCGCTGGCAGGGATTCCATCAATAAACTCCTGTACATTGATGCGTTCGCTGGTCCATTGCCAGTAGACCTTTGGAACCTGAATGTTTTCATCGTCGACAAAACTTTCTGCGATCCGTTCGGCATGGCGACATTCACTGGCAAAATCCAGCTCACGTCGAAGAGAGTGCGAAACCTGCTGTACGATGCGGCCAGGTTGATAACGGCGTAATTCCAGTATTTCCGATGCGGCAATATCAGCCAGCCTTGCGAGTAAGCGCAGATCTGCTTCAATGATCGGACGAATCCCCGGGTGACGTATCTTGATAATAACTTCATCACCATCATCTGTACGTGCACGGTGCACCTGTGCAATTGAACCAACAGCCAGGGCTTCAGTATCGAAGTATGCAAAAATATTTTCTGGTGTATCACCCAGATCTTCTTCTACTTGTGTTCGCAGGTTCTCGAACGGTTGTGCGGGCACTTGATCTTGCAACTTTTCGAACTCATCAATCCATTCCGGGGCGAACAAATCCACACGGGTCGCAAGTATCTGTCCCAGTTTGATAAAAGTTGGGCCCATTTCTTCAAGGGCATGGCGCACCCGTTGCGGTGGATCCATCTGTGCCATATGTCCTACATCCTTCCAACGTAGAACTTTACCGGCTTTTTCCATCAGCCCTGTCATGCCCAGGCGTTGTACTATATCGCCAAAACCATAGCGTATTAGTATGGAAGCAAGTTCATGCAAGCGTCCCAGGTCACGAGCCGATTTTAACGTTTCCCAAAGCATGATTCTGTTGTCAATCCTCTTTCTTGTTTGCCTGGTTTTCTTTTTTTGTTTCTTTAATGGAGTCCGCTATGCCATCCAGAAAGCCACTGGCAGCGCGGGCAATATCCTCCGTAAATGACTTTGTCGCTTCGCTGACTGCGGCCATATTTTCCATTCCTGTTTTTTCTATTTGTTTGCTTAAATTGATAATTTCTTCACGTGCCTGCTGACCAACGGCAGTACCACTATTTTTAAAATGATTGGCAAGATCCTGTAAGGTATCACTAGCTACAGTTTTACTACTATTTGCCACCTCGTTTAGTGACTCAATAAATATACCTTCCAAAGCGGAAAGGTCATCTGTTGCCCTTTTTAGATCGTGTTCGGTGAAGTCTTTAATACGCCCGGCGGTTTCCTCAATTGCCAGTTTTGATGCATATGCAGATTTTCCCAGGGCTTCATCAAGCCCCTCAGTCACCTGTTTCAGCGTGTCTTTCATACGATCAGAATTAAGTTTTGCAGCATCTTCTGCCCCCTCTAACACGGCCCTGGTAACCGCTTTAATATGCTCAAGATCCAGTTGGTGCTTGCGTAGTGCCTCAATGGTAATGTCACGGACCTCAGCACTAATATTTTCACCGTATTTGACTGCTTCTTCAGTTGCCGTTCGCGCCAGTTCAACAGGCGTCTGTTTTGTGTCTTTGCTCATAATTGACCCCTTCTCGTTTGAGTTCAGTAAGTATTTGCCTAAAATACTGTCCGTAGAGTATGACTATTCTAACAATTCTCTCATTTGATCTATATCAGGCAATATAGATTAATAACTGGGCCACATAAATGAATATAATTATAAACAAAGATAATGGGCATACACTAAAATACAGTTGTATATTTACAATATTACTGGCATTGAGCCAGGTAAATTAAGCCAGAATATTAAGGAATACTCATGGGTAAAGTCATCAAGATACTAGCAGGTTTATTTATAGTCGTAATTATCGGGATTGCGATCGTTATTAGCACCTTCGATGTAAATCAATATAAAGGTGAAATAACACAAGTGGTTGAAGACGCCACGGGGAGAAAACTGGATATCGGTGGTGACATAGGCTTCAAGATATCTCTCATTCCTACCGTGGTCATTGAGGATGTTAAGTTCGCTAATGCCAGCTGGGGTTCAAAACCAGATATGTTGACCCTGGATAAATTTGAAGTACAGGTATCACTGATGCCACTATTGAGTGGAAATATTCACGTCAATAGAGTCATATTACTGGCACCAGAAATTTTGCTTGAGACAGATAAGAAAGGTAAGGGTAATTGGGTACTGGATATCGAACAAGCAGAGGAAAAGGCTGCTCCCTCTTCTGAATCAAGCACACCATTACCTGCAATTATCGTCAGTGAAGTACACATAGAGAATGCCGGGATTACCTACAAGGATGGTATCACCGGAAAAGAAACCAGGGTCGTTATTGAAAACGTTGTACTTGAATCGGACAGTTTTGATGACCCGCTCTCCCTGCTTGTGAAAGTTGCCTACCAGGAAATTCCACTCAAGATTGAAGGATCACTCGGTTCAGTAAATCAACTTATGGCCAATGAGAATTATCCGGTTGATATTGATATTGAAGTGAGTGATGCAAAAATCGGTTTGCATGGGCTGGTGGCGAAACCAATGGAAGGTAAGGGTCTTGATCTGGAACTAAAATTTAACGTCGAATCACTGTCGAAACTATCAAAGTTGGCTGAAACTGAATTACCTGCGCTTGGCCCAATCAGCCTTTCCGGAAAACTCTCAGACGGCAAGGATTCATATTCAATAAAATCATTGAAATTACAGGCGGGTAAAACAGATCTGTCTGGAGATATAACAGCAAATCTTGCAGGCAAGCGCCCTGCCCTTGCAGCTAGGCTAAGTTCAAACAGTATTGATCTGGTTGAATTGTCCGGTGGTGAGGCAGCTGCCAAAAAAGAAGTAAAGAAAGAGCGTATGTTCTCTGCAGATCCCCTGCCCCTGGAAGCGCTTAAATCTGTAAATGCCAATGTGACCATTAATGCCAAACAAATTAAAACCAGTAGCCTGGTATTAGAGAAGACCAAGATTGTGCTCACACTCAAAAATGGCAATCTATCTATTAAACCACTGAGTACGTTGGTTGCTGGTGGAACCATGAACGCTAATATAGGCTTGAATGCCAGCGGTAAGACGGCAAAACTGGTAACGGATATCAGTATTAAAGGGCTTGAGCCTTCGCAACTTGAATATTACAAGGGAAGGATTAAAGGTGCTAAAACAGATGTCACTATCAAGGTTAATGGTAGCGGCAATAGCGTCAGTAAAATAATGGCGGGTCTAAATGGCAAGCTACTGGTAAAAACAGGCAAAGGTGAGCTCAAGGATTCCAAAACAAAAGCTGTGGGTACTGACCTGTTTAGTCTACTAAATCCAACGGCAGCGAGCAGAGAAGGCACCCTGATAGAGTGTGGCGTCATAAATTTCAAGATAAAAGATGGTATTGCCACTGCGGATAAAGGAATTGCAGTTGCCGCTAACAGCATGAATGTCATTGGTAGCGGAACGATCGATTTAAAAACCGAAAAACTTGATATAGGTATCACCCCACAGGCGCGAGAAGGTGCCGGGATCAGTGTGGGCCAGTTAGCAGAACTGGTCAGAATACGAGGAACACTTGCAAATCCAAAACCAGGCATTGATTCCATGGCGGCATTAAAGGCAGGTGC
>QNEM01000119.1 GCA_003645215.1 Gammaproteobacteria bacterium | reverse complement strand
GCAGTCTTTGTACCAGGTAACCATCGGCAATATTCTGAAAAGCGATATTCACGGTCTTGCCTTCAGGAATGGTGACGCTTGCCCTGAATGAGGGGTTATCGATATTCAATATGCTGGCATCAGGCATATCTGCAACACGGGCACTATTATCTTTTTCAATTCTTAACTGGCCCGTAAGCGTTTTGAGTTTTAATGGCAGATTGCCATCGATTAGTCCCCCAAGACAGATAACAACGATAGCGATATGTGTCAGCAGATAGCCCAGGCGATTGCTCGCCCCATGCATGGCAGCGAGGGTGTAGCCATTCTCATTTTCATGTGTACACAGTCGATAGCCTGATTTTTTAAAAAAATAACACAGGCCATTGTAAGCATCGTCCATATCAATTTCACAGAGCCATTCTTCGTGTTGCTTCATTGTCTTCAGGGACTGTGCAGAAATATGCTCTCTGAACCGTTGCATGCTACGCAGGATGCCTGGGCCATTTTGTGTTATGCAGATGCTGGTTGATATGACCAGGAAAGACAGGATGCCAATGAACCAGGCGCTGCTGTATACATCATAGAGGCCAAGTGACAGATACACTTCATGCCAGAAGGGACCAAATTTTATAATGTAGCTTTGATAGGATTCGTTTTGTTTAAGTAGTGTGCCGATGACTGAAGAAAGGGCAACGGCCACCAGCAAAGTGATGGCCAGGTTCATAGAGCCCAGAAAGCGGAAGAAAATACTGGCTAAACCTTTCACGGAGAACAAAATATTCTGAAATTAATATTCAGACACACAGTACCGGCGGTAATGTTTGAGTGATGATCCGGTAATGGGGTTACAAAAAAGGCCTAATGCAGGCCCTGAATGTAATTGGCAACGGCATCAATCTCTTCTGTTGTCATCTTTTCCGAGACAATCTGCATAGCCTTGTTGGTGTCGTTTGTGCGTTTATTATCTCGAAAGGCCAGTAACTGGATTTTGGTGTATTCAGCATGCTGACCACTGAGGGCCGGGAAAGATGCTGCCGAATTACCTGCGCCACTGGGGCCATGACAAGCCATACATGCCGGAAGCCCTTTGCTAGCATCGCCTGCACGATATATTTGCTCGCCCAGTGGAAGTGTTTCAGCACTGGCATGTCCAATCTTTATTTTCTGTGAAGAAAAATAGGTGGCGATCTCATGCATGTCTTCCTCGCTGAGTGGGGCAGCAAGAGGACTCATTTGAGCATTCTTGCGTGTCCCTGAATGAAAATCCTTTAGCTGTTTAAAGATATATTCCGCGTGTTGGCCGGCCAGTTTGGGCCAGACAGGATTGACACTATTGCCGTCGACCCCATGACAAGTCGCACATACTTTTGTTTTTTCATTCCCGACTGGCGCCATAACCTCTTGCTGGCTAATTGACACGGTTGCCCCTTTCTGGCTATTCGTCACCATATAATCTACAGCTGCTTTAACTTCATCATCACTGAGAGCTGGATTACCACCTCTGGCAGGCATGGGCATACCAGATGCGCCGGTGTAGCCAGAGATTGCATGTTCATAGAGCGTGTCATTTCCTTGTTCAATACGTGGGGCCCATGCAGCACCATCACCTAGTTGTGGAATACCTGGAAGGCCAGAACCATGACAGGCAACACAAATACTGTCATAAGTTGACTTGCCAGCCACATCACCAGCATAAGCGTGACAGGAGAAAATAAATAAAAATAGTGATGTGAACTTTAATGCATGTTTCATAATGACTGTCGAACCCTGAGAATGAATGTTAATTTCCTGCCTGAGGTTTTGCTTTATTGTTTTAATGTATCTGCAAAAAACCAGGTAGATTTGAATACAGGGCGCATTTTACTCAATATCGGCGTGGACGTGTAGTATTACTGTCTTTGGGGACAAAAAATTGTCAAAAAACAACTATAACAAGAGCACATTCCTCATGGGTGCACATGAAATCAGGCAATTGCCTGATGATATGGGCACTGAGGTCGCGATTGCAGGGAGATCTAATGCGGGTAAATCCAGCGTCCTCAATGTGATTACGGCAAATTCGAAGCTGGCACGTATCAGTAAAACGCCTGGCCGAACCCAGCAGATGAATGTCTTTGTACTGGACGATGAGCGGCGCCTGGTTGATCTGCCTGGATATGGTTATGCAAAGGTTCCTGTTGCCATGCGCAAGCATTGGGGGGCAACACTTAACAGATATTTTCAGGAAAGAAATGCATTGTCAGGCCTGATTTTGATTATGGATATCCGCCACCCGCTTAAACCTGAAGACCAGCAGATGCTTGATTGGGCGCTCGATGTAGGGCTTCCCACGCATATCTTGTTGAATAAATCGGACAAACTCTCTCGTGGTGCCGGGATGTCCTTGTTACAAAAGCTCAAAGGGCGTATCAATGATGATCTGGTATCGATTCAACTATTTTCAGCCTTGAAAAAGACGGGTGCGGAAGAGGCCAGGGCAGTACTTGATCAGTGGTTTAATTACACATAATTTCCTTAAAAAAGAGGCCCCGGTGCTTCAAGGGGAGGGAGGGCATACCGGGGCCAAGGTTACCCGGCTGGGGAGACCGGGGTTCTATACCTACTCGAGGGAGGAATCGAGCAGGAAAATCCACTTGTAATTAGGACTGAAATGATGACCAAAAGTTCAGACAGGGATCAAATCCAGGGGTTTTTAGAATGAATTTATGCACAACGATGGTGCCAATGATGGCTGATTGTTGATTGAGCCAACAACAAATGGCTGCGAGCCGCAATAGGTCGTGTAACTAATTGATTATAATAGTAATATTTAAATCGGTTAAAAAATGACTGATTTGATACAAAGTTAATATTTAAGCCATTTGGAGCACGCTGTACTCATCTCATCCACAGAGTTATCCACAGAAATTGTGGATAATATTTGATTGTTAATCACAGCAATAACTTACCTAGGAAAACCTAGAAATTAGCTTAAACAACCAAGCTAACTTCTACCAAATTTATGTGGAAATTGACGGTTTCTAGTCAGATTAATTGACAATTTTCAACAGCGGTTTCGAGTTGGCTTCACCAGTTGGATAAAGGCCATTCAGGAGCCGAAGTTTCTCTTCCTGATATTGTTCCAGTGGCGATTGGCTGGCTAGCGATTTGAAATTTGTATCTTCAGTCGATTCAATAATCTCTAGTCTGAGCGGTTTGGCAAGCAAACGCTCATCCCCTGCTAATTGGTGGAAACTTCTGGCGGTTTCCATAAACGCGGCATCATAATGCGACAGGGCTCCGGGGTCTTTGCTGACACCAACCAGGATATAAGCTTGATGATTAAAATAAATCACGGTGAATCTGGCGCTGCGCTTTCCCTCGCCGGTATTGATCGTGGCAATGCCGGTGTGTGCATCAAGCCCATTTATTGTTAGTGGCTGATCATTCCTTAAGTTTTTAAGGCCGAGTCGCTGAATCATAAATGCTTTGGGTGATATTTTTTTGTTGATGTCATCAAGAAGTATCTGTTGGGTTGCCGCCCCTTGGGGGGCAGTGATAACAAGCTTATTGGGCAGATTTGTGACATTCCAGTTGCCGGGGAATGTGATGCCTATACCCAATGACTCGTGATAAAAATTATTACCCCGGGTGATGCCCTGTTGCGGGCTGTCTCCAAAAATGAGTCCATCGATCTGGTTCAGGTATTCCGCTTCGCCTTTTCTGCTATCCGGTTGACTCTGGTATTTACTGGCATAGGCAACAATCTCCTGCAGACGTGTGTCATGGTCCGGGTGTGTTGAGAACAGTCCGTGATATATGCGAGTTTCGCGACCCTCTGAGTTGGCGCGCTGGGTTTCAAATGTTTCCTGATTTTTCAGAACCCGGATCACATCCAGCATGGACTCAGCATCGTAATTCGTTCTTGCTACATATTCTGCCCCCAGCTTGTCGGCCTCCAGTTCGTGTTCTCTGCCGTAGCCCCTGATAAATGCGGTGCCCATTACCTGCATGAGCTGGCTGCTTGCCTGGTTCATGCCTGGAATAAAAATTGAGGCCAGAACTGTACCAATCCCTGTCAGTTGTGTTGCACTATATTGTCTGACTGAGTGTCTCGCTGTGATATGGCCGATTTCATGACCAAGCACGGCTGCCAGTTCAGCTTCAGAATTTAGATATGCCATCAAACCACGTGTGATGTAGATGTATCCCCCCGGCAATGCGAAGGCATTGACATCTTTGCTGTCGAGGACTGTAAATCGATAGATTAAATTATTACGATGACTATTCTCTGCCAGTGCCTGACCCACCCCGTTAACGTAGGCCTGCAGCTCAGGATTGTCATAAACAATGTAATGCTGGAGTACTTCTTTATTTGTCTTTCGTCCCAGGGCAATTTCACTTTGCTCTGACATCAATACCAGATCCTGATCGCCTGTCGCCGGGTTGACCGCGCAGCCACTGAGATTAATCAGAATGAGAGAGAGTATGAGACAGAAAATATTTTTCATGGTTGAATTTTAAGACATTGATTTAAAACGAACAGTTCCCTCGTATGTGCAAGGGTGATTTATTCGATAATCATCATATCAGAGCGATGCTTTAAATTGATCCTGACTTCCTTGTTTTTATTATAAATCCAGCCGCGAACCTGAATCATCTTGCCTTCCATATCATGTAACTCTGGTGCATTAAAATATATTAAATCCTTACGCTTGATACGCAGTGCAACTTTTTCCCTGAGATTGATCCAGATTGATGATCGGCTTTCTCCGATACGCTCAACTCTACCCGTAATGACATGATAGCCCCGGATATTTTTGTCTAGAGTCGTTGAGGCCAGAGGTTTATATTGTTGCAGACTCCATAGGCCTCGTTGTGATGCTATTGCCTGATTTGAATGATGCAGGTAACAATCAAGGTAAATCAGGTTGGGTGGAATAGTCAGTGGTATTGCCAATCCTTCTGCCAGTAAATTTGCCTGGATGTTTTCTCCATCAGGAAGAAAAAGATGTGCCAGGGTTCTTTCATACCGATCAAATTCTTCAGCATCAAATTTCAGGAAGATTTGTTTGTGTCCCTGGAGTAGAGATTGTAGATGTTTCTGCGCAGCATCTGCCCCCGGTTCTGATGCCTTGCCATTGCGGCCAATCTCTGGCGTATTAATTCCAATCAGACGTATGTGACGACCATCCCTGAGAATGACGGTGTCACCATCGATAATATGAGTGACTTCTGCAGTTTCATCGGCTGCGCCAAGATCACATGATGCCAAAAGGATGTTATCTGCTGGAGTACTGTATGCCTGACTGCCAGGGAAAGAAAATGCCAGGAAAATTGCCTGGCAAATAAAAAGGCGCCCATAGTGAGCGCCTTTAATTGAAAAGAAACGGTGTTCCTTGTCTATATTACATTGGTCTATATTACGATGGTCTATATTACATACCGTATTTCTTGTTGAATTTATCAACGCGACCTGCTGTATCAAGCATTTTCTGTTTGCCGGTATAGAATGGATGGCATTGTGAGCAAACATCAAGGTGCAGCTCATCTTTTAGTGTAGATTTGGTTTTAAATGTGTTGCCACAGCTACATTTAACATCAATCTCTTGGTATGCAGGATGTATATCAGTTTTCATAACAGCTTAATTTTTAAGTAATTTTTCGGTGATTTATCAAATTTGTTCTATTTGCAGGGCTTGCCATACAAACAGGGAGGAGGAGTTTAGTAAAAACGGGGAGCTCAGGCAAGAGATTTTGCGACTACTCAGGCACATATTAGGCACATATCAAGATCCAAAGCCTTTTTAGATATCAAAATCAGCGATCACGGGTGTGTGATCTGAGGGTCTTTCCAGGCCTCTGGGAGTTTTATCGATACGACACGATGTGCACAGGTCAGCAAGCGTGTCCGTCGCCAGAATATGATCAATACGTAATCCCCGGTCACGTGCAAACCCTGCCGCACGATAATCCCACCAGGAAAAGCTGTTTTCCTCCTGCTTAAATATCCTGAAACAATCAATAAGGCTTTGTTTTAAAAGTGACTGAAAGGCATCTCTTTCAGGCTGGCTGACCAGTACCTTCCCTTCCCAGGAGACAGGGTCATGTACATCACGATCATCAGGCGCAATATTGAAATCACCCAGCAAAATCACGTTTTCATATTTATTGACCAGCGACTCAGTAAATTGACGTAAATGAGACAACCACTCCAGCTTGTAATGATATTTTTCCGAATCGACTTCAGATCCATTGGGGATGTAAAGATTGAGTACGGTGATATTATTTATATTGCTACAAAGAATGCGTCTTTGCGGATCGATGAGTTTGGGAAAGTCAGTGATGATATTAGTCGCTTCAGTTTTACTGATTGTTGCGACCCCATTGTAGGTTTTTTGACCACTGAAGCTGACTTGATAGCCAGCATTATTGATTTCTTCTACTGGAAAATTTTCATCGGTTAACTTGGTTTCCTGTAAGGCAAGGACATCAGGTTGTTCTGACGCTAGCCATTGCAATACGTGTGGTAATCGTACACGCAGTGAGTTTACATTCCAGGTAGCTATGCGGAACATGCCGGATCAGTGCCTTATTGATGTAGGATTTAAAGATAGTGCTGCATG
>QNEM01000118.1 GCA_003645215.1 Gammaproteobacteria bacterium | reverse complement strand
GCCTGGGCACCTGCTGCGATCTGTGCATTCAGATACAAAATAACTGAATCTGCCAGAACGTTTAACAGGTGATGCATGGATGCAGGATCGTCATACATCAAACCCTTCACTAAACCAAATTCTTTGGTTGGCCCGCCCTCAACCATATAAGTTGCCAGTGTCCAGGGACTACCGGAAAAACCAATCAACGGCACACTGCCATCCAGCTCTTTACGAATCAGTCTGACTGCATCCATCACATAGCCAAGATCGGATTCAGGATCAGGAACCGATAACGCCTTTATTTCACTCGCTGTCCTGACTGTTTTATCAAACTGTGGTCCAACTTTCTCGACCAGGTTTAATCCCAGGCCCATGGCATCAGGAATGGTCAGAATATCTGAAAAGAGAATGGCGGCATCCAGTGGGTAGCGCTGTAGTGGTTGTAAGGTAACCTCACAAGCCAACTCTGGTGTTTTACATAAATTCAGAAAATCACCTGCACGTTTCCGGGTCTCCCTGTATTCGGGTAGATAACGACCTGCCTGTCGCATCATCCACACGGGTGTGATATCAACAGATTGACGCAACAATGCCCGGATAAACCGGTCGTTTTTTAATTCAGAAGCCATGAAAGATATAACAGATTGATTTAATTGAAAAATTATACAGTAAATGAGACCTTGATTCACCACCAATTATAAGCAGGATCATGAGAAGACTATATATCTGAACAGCAGATTATATACACTCTCATCAACTGATGTCCTGCATACATATGAAGTTATCTCTGATTAAGAAACTGGAATAATTAAAAGCGAATTACCGGACAATGACAAGATTGATCGC
Source organism: Gammaproteobacteria bacterium (assembly GCA_003645215.1). Lineage (GTDB taxonomy): Bacteria > Pseudomonadota > Gammaproteobacteria > Eutrophobiales > Eutrophobiaceae > SMWN01. The sequence goes on along the minus strand of QNEM01000118.1, from coordinate 5,762 downwards.
GTATATTATCTGCACCAGGTTGGCGAGACAGGCGATGTCTGAGCCAGTGTTGAAAAGGCCATACATATTCAAAATAAATAATAATTAGCAACGGTAGCTGAACTGATGAAATTAAATACCCGTGGTAATACAAAGCATCCTGTCCTGGATGCAGTCGTTTCGCCAAAAAACCTTTTAAATACGCTAACAAAAAAAGAAGTCAGCAGGCTTCTGGATACCAGCCAGGGAGATTTACATGAACTCTTTCGTAAGTGCGCACTGGCAGTACTTAACTGTGGAAGTTATGTTGATGACAGTAAGGAACTACTAAACCGTTACCCATTATTTGATATTGAAGTCATCAAAGAAGAACGTGGCATCAAACTTGCCCTGAAAAATGCCCCGGCAATTGCCTTTGTTGGCAATAAAATGATTAGAGGGATCAACGAGCATTTGTTTGCTGTTCTACGTGATATAGTTTATGTCAGAAATGAAATCAATAATAATCCAAGGTTCGATCTCGAATCTTCAGAAGGGATTACAGATGCCGTTTTCCACATTCTAAGAAATGCCCACATCCTGGACAAGACATATGATCCAAAAATGGTCGTCTGCTGGGGTGGGCATTCTATTACCCGCGATGAATACGATTACACCAAGGAGGTCGGTTATCAAATAGGACTTCGGGATCTGGATGTCTGCACTGGCTGTGGTCCAGGAGCAATGAAAGGGCCCATGAAAGGCGCAACCATTGGCCATGCCAAACAGCGGATTCTGGATGGGCAATATCTTGGTATAACCGAACCGGGCATTATCGCCGCTGAATCACCCAATCCAATCGTTAATAATCTTGTCATCATGCCGGATGTTGAAAAAAGGCTTGAGGCGTTCGTACGCATCGCCCATGGTATTATTATTTTTCCAGGTGGCGTAGGCACAGCAGAAGAAATTTTATATATCCTGAGCATACTTCTACACCCTGATAACGTATCAATGCCCTGTCCCCTCATATTAACTGGTCCTGAAAGTTCTAAAGAATATTTTGAACAAATCAATCAGTTCATTGGAGATACCCTTGGTATTGAAGCACAACAACGCTACAAAATAATCATTGATAATCCATCACGTGTCGCCGATAGAATGCTGTCCGGAGTAAAACAGGTACATAAATTCCGTCACAAACAGGATGATGCCAGTTACTTTAACTGGTTGCTCAAGATCAGCCCGTCACTGCAAATCCCTTTCAAGCCTACACACAAAAATATGCGCCAACTAAAACTGGATACAAAACAGGAGCCACATGTGCTCGCAGCAAATCTCAGATGTGCTTTTTCGGGTATTGTCGCTGGTAATGTAAAAGAAGATGGTATCAGTGCGATTGAGCAACATGGTAATTTTGAGATACAGGGTGCGAAAAAAATCATGGGCGCGATTGATGCCTTGTTAACATCATTTGTTGAACAACACAGAATGAGATTACCTGGCAGTGAATATGTCCCTTGTTATAGCATTTTAAAATAGTGTTAAACATTGACCTCTGGATTGAATTTCGGTTTGCAGAAAAATTGAAGGAACTTCCGCACAAGATTACGGAGGTATATACTTGGTAGCATTCAGATTAGAGGAAGCAAATGATGATAAAATCTGCGAGTGAATTTATTATGGAAGCACAAGCGCTCATCAACTGTGTTGATGCTATCGCCGCCAAAGACCTGTATGACGAATCTGAGGGGGCTCTTATAATTGATGTACGTGAATCAGCCAATGCCGAAGCATCCCAGCTTATAGCATCGATTAACATTTCACGTGGTTTAATCGAAATGAAGATTCCGAATCTTTGTCCCGAACCGGATACCCTGATTCTGACTCACTGTGCAGGCGGTGGCCGAGCCTCACTTGCTGCAGCAAGATTGCAGGAAATGGGTTATACAAACGTCTATGCTATCACTGCGAAATTCGAAGACATAAAAGCAGTGTTTGGATAAAATTACTGCTGCAAAGAACCTGCGAAAATGACTCCTGCTTCCATGATAGAAAGGTTTCTAAAGAATGCTGATCAGCTGAGGTTTAGAAATCTTTTTTTTATGGTGGTAGGTCTGTTCTTCGTTGATCTGCTGCTACCGGACTTCATCCCGTTTATAGACGAAATTATACTTGGCCTGATTGCTATCATCCTCGCCAACTGGAAAAAAGAAAGAAATCAGGACAAGGAAGACAAGGTGATTGAAGACGAGGTAATTGAAGGCGATATCATTGAAGGTGAAATCGTTAATGATGATGAAGATAAAATACACTGATATTTTATTCAAGAATCATGAGTTGTTCAAAATTATTTATAAAATCTATCGTCCTGGCAATTGTACTTATATCTGTTGCACATGCCGGTGACAGTGTCTATGAAACCGGAGTTGAAAAGCTATTTCCGCATAATATAGTTATTGAATATAACAACGAGCAGCTGGATCTGTTTATGACAGGGTTGACGATCCGTCGAAAATATTTTCTCAAGATCTATTCCATGGCCCATTATATTCAGCAGTCACCGATCGCTACAGGTTCCGGAATTTCGTATGACAATATCTATAAAAATATTTTACAAAATAACGGTATTAAACAAATTTCAATGGTTTTCATGCGGAAGTTATCGGCAGAACAGATACAAAATTCGCTGAGGTCAGGGATGCAATTAAATAGCAGTGAAGCTGATTACCTTAAAATCCTGCCCCAGGTCGAGGAATTCATGCAGGCAATCCATGCAGATGTCAGGAAAAATGATAAATTTGTTATCCGCTGGCATCCTGATGGCGAAGTTATTTCCTTTTTTCAGGGGACACAGATCAGTTCGATCAAGAGTGTGAAATTTGCTGAAACCCTTTGGGCAATCTGGTTTGGTGATTTTTCTGTAGTTGACAGAAAGGCCCTGATCGTGGAATTGTTAACCAATTCCTGAATAAAACCGGCAAATTTTGCAGTATTTCTTTATAATGCCACTGAAATGAACTTTCAGAAGAAGTTAATATCATAAGCTTTGCCCACATAATATGGCCAAATTATAGTCAAATTGTCATAAATTAAGCTCATAAACCATGCGAATAAATACCGAAATAACATATAAATAATGAAGACAGTTAAAGGAGAACTTGAATTAGGACGGTTTCTCGTACCTTACCGTATATATGGTGAAGCAGAGAAAACGATCATCTGTATCAGCGGAGCCAAGCAGACCATGGCGGCCTGGCGTTCATTCGTCAGCCACTTTGTTGATGACTATTCAGTCGTCGTCTTCGACCTCCCCGGACAGGGAAGAGCAACCATATTATCCGGTGCCCCCGGTATTTCATTCGATGAACAGGTTGATGTATTACACAACATCGTTAAAGAAACCAACCGCAATGGTACAGTGATCCTGGCGGCAGCTTCCTGGGGAACGATCATCGCTACTGCATTGGCCGCACGCCACCCGGAATTAATCGATAAAATGATACTGGGTAGTTTTGGTGCCAAGCCCAGCAAAGAAGTCATTGAGGTAATCCGGGAAGGGCAAAAATTGTTTGACAGCAACAAAATAGACGATCTTGCCCCACTGATGATAGAAAAATTTGGTCAACATCTTCCTGAGACACACAAGAAGCAGATGATCGAGCAATTCCGTGGCATGAGCCAGGAACAGTTCCTCAGCTTCTATGAGCATTGTGAATTTGTAGAACAGGCATCTGATATCGGGGACTTTGTTGAGCTAGACAAGATCACAGCTTCCACGCTTATCTTGAGCGGTGAGTATGATGCTATTCTTGATCCGGTTGACATCAAGGAAGCTTCAGCAAGAATTCCTGATTGTGAATTTAAAATGATACCCGGCGCTGGACATTTCCTGCACTGGGAGCAAGCAGATATCCTGCATACCTACAGCGAGTTTCTTGCCAGATAACAAGCAAGCAAAATTTGATCTGAGTATTTCAGAATTACCATGCCTGAACTAGAACTGTCCCCTATCGATAAGGTTGCATTAATCGACAGGAAAGATTTCTCTGCTTCATATTTCAAACCCCTCCGACCCCTGGTTATTCAGGATATGGCAAAATCCTGGCCGGCACTAAAGAAGTGGACCCCTGATTTCTTCCAGGACGAGCATGGTGGTAAACAGGTAAAGGTTTATAACGAAGGTTTTGTTGCTGCGGGCAAGAATTATATGTCCATGCTGAAGACTATTTCTTTGAAGGAATACATCAAGGAAGTGACAACAACAACACAGGACCTGCGTATGTTTTTGTATAACATCAAATCCGAGATACCGGAGCTGGTCGATGATATAGTTTTTCCATCTTTGGTAGATGGTTTGTCAAAACAATTCGTTTTTATGTTTTTTGGTTGCAAGGGGTCAGTGACGCAGATGCATTTTGACATTGATATGTCACATGTTTTTCATACGTCTATCTATGGAAAAAAAACCATTTATTTGTTTCCCCACGAGCAAGGGAAAAATCTACATAATTATCCTTTTACCTGCAGAAGTTATGTGGATGTTGAGCATCCGGATTTTGAACGCTTTCCAGGACTGAAAGATGTACAAGGTTTTAAGGCCGTACTTGAGGCGGGCGAAACATTGTATATCCCCAGTGGTTACTGGCATCATGTCGTATACGATGAAGCATGCTGTGCAATCTCGCTTCGCTGCACCAGTCAAACATGGCTGGGTAAACTGCATGGTTTCTACAATCTGATCATTATGTCATCCATTGATCGTCTAATGAATAAAATCTCACCACAGGGCTGGTTTGACTGGAAGGAACAGCAGGCACTCAAAAGCCATCAGTAGGGTTTTTCCAGTAGTTGCGCCAAATCCCAAGGATGATTTCCAAGGGATAATTTCTATGATAGTTCTATACTCATAGCGTATTCATACTATTAATTATCAGGAGATTGATAATGAAACTATCAGTTAAAGGCCTGGCTATCACCGCAGCAATCATATGGGGTGCAGCATTATTATTCATGGGTGGTGCCAACATGATGTTTCCCGGCTATGGCTCAACTTTTCTCGAAGTCATGGGTTCAGTCTATCCTGGCTATCAACCCGGCACAGGCTTATCCAGCGTCATCATTGGCTCACTGTATGGTGCCGTTGACGCCGGTATCGGTGGTGCTATCTTTGCCTGGCTCTACAATTATTTTGCAGAGTGACGCTGTAGAGAAAGCTATTCGACAGGGTTGCCCTTTATAGTATTACCCTCGATAGATCTACCCAGAACAGTTTTCCCCCTGAAAATATTATTCAGGGAAAATTTTCCAGTGGATATTATCTAGGCAGTGACCTGCTCCGGGCTGGCTGTTAATTTCACGAAACCAATGTCTTCCATAATGGCGTACATGGCAGGCAATACCAGCATGATCAATACTGTGGATGACAACATACCAAACACGATACTGGTAACCAGGGGCACAAGAACCAATGCCTGCGTACTGGTCTCAAACAGTAGAGGTGTCATGCCTGCAACCGTAGTAATAGAGGTGAGGAAAATGGCACGAAAGCGATCATGCACCGCCCGTCTGGCAGCATCGTGTAAGATCATGCCCTCATCGACATGGTACTTCACAAATTCGACCAACAAGATGGAGTCATTGACCACAACACCAGCCAGGGAAACGAAACCAATCATGCTCGGCAGGGTGAAATCCAGGCCCATTATCAAATGACCCCAGATAGCACCAATCAGCGCCAGAGGTATATTGATCATAATGATCAGCGGTTCTCGATAATTACGAAATATCAGGCTAAGCAAAAG
>QNEM01000117.1 GCA_003645215.1 Gammaproteobacteria bacterium | reverse complement strand
TTAAATTCAGCAGCGAGCATATTTGCATTCATTTGCATCATTGCCATCGGAAATCCTGTTGCAGACACGGTGCTGGCATCCATATTGACATGCGTATACCTTAAGCCCAGCTCCAGATCCCACGCAGTAGCAAGTTCCCGCTGCCACTCACCAAAAATACCAAAGATGTCCCGTTCAACACCCCTGAAATTTTCGATCAGGAAGGCATTGTCCATGGGGTTAAATATATTTGCATCATGATCCGCCAGATGTCCATCCGTCCCCAGCTCTAGCTTGCCTCCCGCAAATGCCATAGTTGCGTTGATCCCATAGCCATAATCTTCGCTATCAGCAAGTGTAAATCGCTGCATGGTCATCGGCCCCCCCATAACCAGGGGTGGAGAACGTAAGTCAAAATTGGACATCTTGTGATCTATCTGTGACCAATAAACCTTGCTCTCAATATCTACCTGATTCCAGGTACCTTCATAGTTGCCCTGGGCTATATCAGCGTCTATATATATAATATCCATCGGCAAAGAAGGTGTACCACTCTCGTTAGTATCATTGCGTACGTATTCCAGACCAATTTCATGGTCTTCTTTCTTATAGCCATAACCCAGCTCGTAACTATTTCGATCATGTTCACTGGGTGTTACATCACCATCACCAAAGGCGTAATCGTCACTATCCTGTCGACTAGCTGATACATGCATACGATGGTTTTGATTTGCCAGTGACATCAGTGTTGAAACGTCATAACCATCATCTACACTATGGCCACCCACCGATGCCATTCCGTGAAACTCAAGCTCCTCACCTTCTGAAAAATCACTACGGGTTGATGTGGCGCGTATGGTGCCACCAATTGTTTCGTTACCTGAACTTACGGGTGCAATACCACGAATAACCTCCAGATTTTCCAACTGAGCACGGGGGATGTAGGAAAGAGGAGTATCCATCGCATTCGGTCCACCGGAACTGATTTTAATACCATCCATCAAGACATTGACCCGGTCACCATACATGCCTCGATATTGTGCGATTCCGGTAACAGATCCATTACTATTCACATTGGCACCCGGAATTTTTTTAAGTAGCTGGGCACTGTCAGCTGCTGGTGCATTGGTCAGAGCCGGGTCAATTACGTAATTATCAAAACCGGTGTTCTCCCCCGACACCACGATCTTGGATAATGATACGGGATGTTCAGCATTTACTACGCTTGCTGCACTTAATGAAAAAAACAGGATCAAGAATTCAGAGACTGGTCTGATTTTATTGTTGATATACAAAATGATTTTTCCTTGTGCTTATTATTGAATTTTTAGGCAAGGAAACTTATCAAAAACATTGAATATTGAGAATGTGACATATTGTCGCAGTAGTTTTATTTGATAAAACGGTATAATCAGAGCCAGAGTTTAAAATATACAGAACACACACCATGCATCTCAATCTTGGATATCTACTACTGATCCGTCTGTTCGCTATAGGTGGGCAGATTCTGGCATTGAGCTATATGTATTTTTATATAGGAATTCATTTCCCGGTCAAACCGGTAATATTGATCATCACCCTGTTAAGCATGTTTACTGCTTTTTCCTGGCTCGGCTACCGCGACTCAAAAGAAATTACTGATCGTGTCTTTGTGACACAACTGATGATTGATGTATTTGCCCTATCCTGTTTGATCTACTTCACTGGTGGTTCAATCAACCCCTTCATTTCATTATTTATATTACCCATTATTTTTTCGGCAGCGAGTCTGAGGCCTGCTTACACTTCTGTCTTAACCTTGGCTGCCGTCAGCAGTTATACCGTCCTGATGTTTTTTCATGTGCCCCTTGATAATGTACATATCCATCAAGATGGTACACAAATGCATCTGTGGGGAATGTGGTTTGGTTTTATATTGACTGCGGGTCTGGTCGCATACTTTGTTTCACGCATAGGACGTACTTTGAGGGAAAGGGACCGGGCTCTGGCCGAGGCCCGGGAGAATGCATTGCATGCGGAACAAATATTGTCACTAGGCACACTCGCAGCAGGCACGGCACATGAGTTAGGAACACCCTTGGCAACTGTCGCCATACTCGCTAAAGAACTTGAACATGAGTACGAAGATCAACAGGAACTGGTCAACGATTTAAAATTGCTGCGCCAGCAAGTTGATAACTGCAAGCAGATCCTGTCACGTATGGCGGACAATGCTGGTCAGGTACAAGCCAACTCGGGACACGCTATTGCCGTCGATAATTATCTGGATAAGCTGATCGCTGAATGGAGAAACTCAAGACCTGGCGCCCAGATCACAACAGATTGGCAGGGATCACTTCCTGCACCAGACATTATCGTTGATCAAACACTGACACATGCGATTGTTAATATTCTTAATAATGCGGTTGACCACGCTTCCCGTGAGGTTGAAGTCGTCGGTCGCTGGGATAAACAAAAACTCGAGCTGAAAATATGCGATGATGGCAAAGGTATGGAAAGAGCATTAATCGATAAACTCGGTGAAAATATAATTTCAACAAAGCTACCTGAAAAAGGCATGGGCCTCGGATTATTTCTGGCTAAATCCACCTTCAATCGTTTTGGTGGAACCTTACAAATACATAATCGTGATACTGGTGGAACTCGTGTGCTTATCGAATTACCCATGGGCTCATTGACCATATAATCCCTAAAGATGTAATTATTCACAACAATGAATGAAGACAATAAAACTGCCGGGATGAAGCCACTATTACTCGTTGATGATGACGAAACATTTTGTGAAGTACTTTCGCATGCTCTGACTAAACGCCATTACGATGTATCCATCGCACATAGTGTCTCGGCAGCAGAAACGATTCTGGAAACATTGACCCCGGATTTCGCCATTGTCGATCTGAGAATGCCCGAGTCCTATGGCCTGGATTTGATCCCCACACTATGCGAAAAAAACCCTGAGATTCGTATCGTCGTACTCACTGGCTATGCCAGTATTGCAACGGCGATTGAAGCTATTAAATTGGGAGCAACACACTATCTAACCAAACCGGCTGATGCGGATGAAATCGTCGCAGCCTTTGATCGAGAAAAAGGCAAGACAGATACCGAAGTTGAAGGACAACCGTTGGCATTGGACAGACTGGAGTGGGAACACATTCAAAAGGTGTTGGCTGACTGCAATGGCAATATCTCTGCGGCCGCGCGCCAGCTTAAGTTACATCGTAGAACTTTGCAGCGGAAGCTACAGAAAAGACCTTCAGGGATACAGTAAAAATTTGCCGGATTAAAAATCAGGCAGCCTGTACGGGGATACGATCCTTGATATGCGTAATGTTGTTATCCTGATCCAGATAAACCAGCGTTGGTTTATAGTTCGCAATTTCCTTTTCTTCCAGCCTTGCATAGCTGCAAATAATCACTCGATCACCTGGATTCGCCTTGTGGGCGGCAGCGCCATTCACTGAAATAACACGTGAATCTCTTTCTGCACTTATGGCATAGGTCGTGAAACGCTCACCATTGGTAATGTTGTAGATCTGGATTTGCTCATATTCATGAATCCCGGCCTTTTCCAGCAGGACACTATCAATGGCACAGGAGCCATCGTAGTCTAATTCTGAATGAGTAACACTTGCTTGATGAAGTTTTGCTTTAAGAACAGTAAGTTGCATGCTTGTCACGACTTTATATTTATAATTAAAATACCCACATCAGGGATAATTTACGGCAAAATCGGATTATGGCGGAAAATTTCCCACTCTTCAACGCCTGATCTGAATATTATCTATCAGCCGTGCCTTACCAAGCCACGCTGCTGCCAGTACCACCAGTTCTTCCCCTGTTGGCTCGCCCAGATTTGATGCATTTCTAATACTCAAATATTCAGTTTTAAAGCCTTTATTTTCAAGATGAGCAATCGCATCGGCTTCAAGCCGTTGATAATCCTCACTCCCCTGTTTCACTGCCTCGGCAATCCCTGACAGTGCCTGGTGAAGCTCAGCAGCGACTTCTTTTTCCTGTGGACTCAGGTAACGGTTGCGAGAACTTAATGCCAAACCACTTTTTTCCCTGACCGTCTCTACACCAACGATCTCAACCGGGATACATAGATCCGTCACCAGTCTTTTGATTACCAACAATTGTTGATAGTCCTTGTTTCCAAAGAGCGCGGTGTCCGGTTGAACCATATTCAGCAATTTACTAACAACCGTGGCGACGCCGGTAAAGTGTCCGGGTCGAAATGCACCACAGAAAATACCATCAAGTTCAGGCACAAGGACCTGGGTCTCGCCTTCGAGTCCGGCAGGATAAACTTCATCGACATCGGGAATAAATATCAGGTCTGGCTCAATACCTTGCAGATGAACAAGATCATCTTCAATGGTGCGCGGATAGGTATCGAAATCTTCTCCAGCAACAAACTGGGTTGGGTTTACAAAAATAGAAACGACTACCTTATTGGCCAGTTCTTTGGCTTGTTTGACCAATTGCAGATGCCCGACATGCAGGTTGCCCATCGTTGGGACCAGTGCCACCGACTGACCTTGTTGGTGCCAATCCCGTACGCAACTTCTGAGTGCTTTTACTTTTGTGATCTGTTGCATTTAACTGAATTGATGTTCTGGCGCAGGAAAATCACCTGACTTTACCGCTGTGACATATGATTTAACGGCATCCTGGATCGAGGATGACACTTCAAGAAAATTTTTCGACAATTTTGGTTGGCGACCTGATATGCCCAGAATATCGTAGATCACCAGAACCTGGCCGTCACAATCTGCACCTGCGCCAATACCAATCACCGGGATCTGAAGTTCAGCAGTAATACTCGCCGCCAATGCTGATGGCACACATTCGAGAACCAGTATGGAGGCACCCGCTTCCTGTACTGCCAGCGCATCCTGTTTAATTTGTTTCGCCGCAGCAGGCTCCCTGCCCTGTACCTTATAGCCACCCAGCTCTTCTACGGATTGCGGGGTTAAACCCAGATGGGCACACACGGGAATATCATGGGCAACAATATGTCGTATCATCTCGCAGATACTACTGTCCCCTCGTTCCAGTTTGATAACATCTGCACCACCTTCTTCAACCAGACGTCTGGCATTAGTCAGCGCCTGTTCAGGGTTAAGATAACTTTTATGCGGCATGTCGCCAATAATCATGGCGCGCTTTGAACCTTTGACGGCGTGCCTGGTGTGATAAATCATGTCTTCCATGGTGACACTCAGGGTACTGTCTTCACCATGCAAAACCATGCCCAGGGAATCACCGACCAGGATAACTTCAACACCTGCTTCATCAAGCACAGCCGCAAAACTTGCATCATAAGCCGTTAAAGAAACAATTTTTTCTCCAGCGGCTTTCATTTCATGCAATCGCGCTGTGCCTATTCTGGTCACGCGACTTCCTTTGGATTGAAGTAATGTTTGCCCGTTTTTAGATAACAGATCTGTTCCAGCAGCATGGCATAGTTATCTGCATTGTTGACCAGATCAAAATCTGCCGTATTGACTATAAGCAAAGGTGACTTGTTGTAATAATAGAAAAAATCAACATAAGCATTAGTGATCTTGGCAAGGTATTCCTCATTAATGTGTCTCTCATAATGAATACCCCGATCAGAAATTCTATCCAGTAAAACCTGCAGTGGTGCCTGCAAATAAATCACCAGATCAGGAACCGGTGCCTCCAGTGCCGTTCGATTGTAAACCTGCTGATACAGATCAAACTCATCTTTGCTTAACGTCACCTCGGCGAACAGCCTGTCTTTATCGATCAGAAAATCTGCAATTTGAACCGGTCTAAACAAATCCGCCTGGCGGAATATTTCCAGTTGCCTGGCCCGCTGAAATAAAAAGTGAAGCTGTGTTGGCAATGCTGCAGTTTCTGGATCTTCGTAGAAGCGTTCAAGAAATGGATTCTCACCGGGTAATTCAAGCATCAGATCTGTCTTGAATGTTGTCGCCAGACGCTTGGCCAATGATGTCTTGCCAACACCAATCGGGCCTTCAACAACAATATAATCGGGTTGACGTTGTCTGTTCATTTATTAATTTATTAAGTTAATTTTATCAGGTCGTCGGCATTATCTTGCTGCAGTAAACTGCTGACAGAACCCACACCCGGAATAATACAATCAGAAAATATTTCATTCAGTGGTAATAGCACAAATCCACGGTTTTGCATTTCGACATGGGGGATTTGTAGTCGATCATCGTTAATTATTTCATCACCAAATAACAGGATATCCAGGTCCAGGGTTCTCGCGCCCCATTTTACCTTTCTCTCACGCCCCTGATCATTTTCAATGGCCTGTAAATAATCCAGCAGGACTGATGCAGATAATTCTGTATCAAGCTCAACGACTGCATTGACATAATTGGGTTGATCCTGGGGACCAACAGGCTTGCTCCTGTAAAAAGACGAGGTTTTCGCCACAGAAGTTGATGGCACCATTTCCATTGCAATGATTGCCTTCTTTAGTTGTGATTGTGGATCGTCGAGATTACTACCCAGGCCGATATATACTTTAATCATCTTCGTAAAACTCTGGTTTATTGTTGTTATTATATTACCTGAAAATATTACCTGGAACGTTTTGGCCTGTGTCTGAAACGTTTTTTATGATGTTCTTTTTTGGCAGCT
>QNEM01000116.1 GCA_003645215.1 Gammaproteobacteria bacterium | reverse complement strand
TACGTCTATCTCCTGCTGAAAATGTTTGCGTTTTCCTGCATTATTTTCTGCCTCCAGTTTTTCCTTGAGTTTGCGTTCTCTTTTTTTCAACTTTTTGAGAATATCTTTAATGTCTGACTTCTGTTTTTCCCTCTCCCTGGTATCAGAATCAAAGAATATTTTCAGTTTATCTAACAATTTTTCTTGTTTCATTTTATTGACCTTGTCCCTGATAAATTGATTCTCACTTTTTTTATTCGCTAGTCTCACGTATTCTGGAAATTTCATCATCATCCAGAGCAAGCTTACGCTCAACATTGGTAAGCTCACGTTCCTGTGCAACAAAAAGTGTTTCAAAAAATTCTAACAGGTTTCGCCTGATTTCATCTAGATAAGAACTGTCATTAATCAGGGAAGTGCCTGTCTCAGGGGCAATCTTGCCATTCCTGATAAGCTCATCGATTGCATCATTCAGTTTTTCATCATCTTCTTCCATGGTAATCTTGATCGAATCCATGGACAGGATCTTGATATCGGGGTCGGGTTCATGTCTGATATTTTCCAGTTCTCTTAGCAGCAATGCCAGATTCAATCTGATATTTTGATATTCCTGAGATGCATAATTGTTTGCAGATTGACTGAATATCAATAAATTCTTTTGCAGGTGTTTTGTCGACTTTATAGCTTCAACAACATTTCTGCTTGCCCTGCGTAGCCAGTGCAAATCACCTGACTGCTCAAGCTGCCAGTTAAACCTGACCTGACTTATAAAGGCAATTATTGCACTAAAGATACCTTTAATATTTCTGTCGTATCTTGCATCAATGTCCACTTTCGAAACTCTTTTCCTTGTGTTGAGCAATTTCTCAAGATCAGCTTCCGAATTAATTTCAGACTTGGTAAAACCGATGACCTCTGCAATTATTTCAATGGCATTATCATAGAGATGGAGTGTTTCCATGCGCACTGCCTCTACAGCAGTATCCGCAAACTCAAGGGCCGAGTCGGTCAGATATTTCGGTTGTTCTACCGGTGATTCCTTCTCCTTTAATGCTTTTTCTAAGCCCCTGACCATCAGGTTGATAAAAGGAATCATGACAATAATTCCAACCAGATTAAAGAGCGTATGGAACACTGCAAGTTTCAGCGTGTAATCATTGTCTGCTATTCCAACAGCAGCACTCACACCATCAACAATTTGCATAAACTGATGAATAAATAATATAGCGATAAAGCCGGTAGAAAGATTGAAAATCAAATGTGCTCCCGCAAGGCGTTTGCCCTGGATATTGGCACTCATTGCCCCGATGATGGCTGTAATAGTGGTACCGACATTTGCACCAATAGCAAGGGCCAATCCATTCTCATATGTAATCTGTTGTGCTGCCAGGGCAGTGATAATCAAAACCAGTGTTGCATGACTTGATTGCATTACGACGGTCGCAAAAATACCGATGGATGTATATATGAACAAACCGCGATAACCTGGGATGGCATATGCTGAAAGATCGATGCTTTCCTTGAAAGCTTCAAATCCCTCTTTCATGAAGTGTATTCCCAGAAACAGAAATCCAAGACCCGTAAGAATATATCCTATTCCATTCAGCGCCTTAGATTTTTGAAAAATCAGCAAAACTCCGAACACCAGCATCGGCATCGCATAAGATGATATATTTACTTTCAGGCCAAAACCGGCAACGAGCCAGGCTCCGGTCGTTGTTCCAAGATTTGCTCCAAAAATGATGCCGATCCCCGCAGCCAGGCCAAGCAACCCTGCACTTAGAAATGAAATAGTGATAACCGAGACAAGTGAACTTGACTGGAGAATCGATGATGACACGACTCCAAAACCCAGACTTTTCCACAAAGAACCAGTCGTATTACGCAGGATTTTTTCAAGGGTACCACCGGTAAATGCCCTGAATCCCTGCTCGAGTGACAACATGCCAAATAAAAAAATTGCAACGCCTGCAGAAATTTGCTTGAAATCAGGACTTATCCAGAATCCATAAGCCAGAACCACGAATATCGATGGAAGTATTATTCTTTTAAACATCAGTAAGAAACTTTATAAAAATATATATTTATTCAAATGCCTGCCTTGAATACAGAATGGCATATGTACCACATCTACTGTAAATCCGATTTCCAGGATCAAGTATGGACTCCTATTTGTTTTTATTATTGATATATATCAATAACATTGAGGGTAAGACAAACAGACTGCCGATCGCAGAAAAATCAGACGTCCGTTTGAGATCGAGATTGAAGCAGGTGTAAGAATAAATTCCATCCTCTGAATATTGGCGCAAAAAGTCAATTGATTGGCGCATTATGCCAAGCCACCCAGATGCTCCCACAGCATAATCCCAATGAGTCCTCGACCCCACCCTAAAGAGGTGCGTGGTGGCATCTTTAAAGGCATTAACTCTGGGGCGAATATGTTGTCGGGTTACTGCTATCCACCACATTTTTCAGGAAAGGAGAATGATATGAATAGAAAAGACGATGCAGCCAAAAAAGATGACAGACAAACAATGTGGGTAATTATTCTGGTGGTTGTTGCCGTGCTTGGCTCGGCTTTGTATAGCATAAAACAGAATATACGCTGCGACAGAGAGCACGATCCCATAAGCGCTACACGAGTCGGATGTAACTAAATATATGAGACTGACAAATCATTGAACTCAGCGGTACAGCTTTGTTACGAGTGTATTTCCCTGTTTTGTGATGCGATTATCATTAAATATTCGCCGTCCCTACTAGAATTACACTTGTGATTACCAACAACTCGAAGGAGCATGATGATGGCTCAATTAAGGGTAGAAACAGCGACTTATCCAGACACCGGCAAGGTATACGCAGAACTATATTATCCAGAAGATGAGGTAATACCAATTGCTGTAACTGAGCCTGTTTTCCCAAGCAGTGAGGAAGCAGTGATACATGCAAATGAGATGTTTGATAACTGGATGTCATTACTAGATGAAGAGTTCATGAAATAACACCGTCGATCCACTAGTTAAATAGCAATATCAGGCCTATAGTTAGACAGCAAAATCAGGAAACAACAGAGCAAGAATACATAGCAATGATTAATATAATTCTAACCGACGCAATAAAGCGTATTGAGAACGAAGTAAAAACAAACCCTGATGACTATGCTGATTTAGATGCAGAGCTACAGGTACTATTACTCAGGATGAAAGCATTTCGAGACTTCATTAATAGTCCTACCCTGGAACAGCTCGAGAAATTAGACAGCGATAAATCCTGATAAAAACCCATAATCCCCAAAGTGTAATTGCCCTTCTTCTGACCACCAACAGTTAGATAAACCTTAGACGTTCAGGATAAAACCTGCTTGCTGGTATAAATCCATCATTCTGTTTTATTAATATATCTTTCTGCCCTGGACTTCCCGACGCGTGACCGAGCTGAACATGTACTTAATTGCCTGGAGGAAATAGCTGGAAATTCCATGGGTGACTTACAAACATGTTCATGCCGGGTCGATTCAATTGCAGAAGCTATGCCATTCGAAATCTATGGATATGCCGTAACCTACAACCGCAACAAGAAAATGTCAGGTGAAAAGGGCGGGGTTTTCAGGGACAACAAATCTGGAAAGAAATTTTCGAAACAACTTGCGGAGCTTGGTGATGCAGCCAAAGGCCATTGTATACAGGTCGTACACATTGTGGCACCAACTGATCTGAGCAAAGATGAAAAATATAGCAAGATTAGAGTTCAATGATGGTGGATAAGAACCAATATACTGGTTAATTTAGACCAATTCTAAGATATTAACCAAAATGATTGAGTTCATACATGCTGACAGAATTAATATAACTCATTGTTATAAATAGGTATTATAAGATTTTCTCGTGGAATCTATAATAGTGGCACAGACTCTGCACTATAAAAGGTGCAGGAATTTTAAATTTAACATTAACCAAAAAATATGAGGATTAATATCATGAAATGGGATACACCAGAATACAGCGACATTCGTTTCGGTTTTGAAGTAACAATGTACATCAACAACAAATAATTTTAATTATTTAAGTTGTTAAAAAAGGAACCCTAGGGTTCCTTTTTTTTTGGTCAGGGATGGCCTTCAGGATTTTTGTACCCAAAGGGCAGGCTCCGCACTTCCTGACAAATCCTAAGTGCCTATATCCATGCAGGTAATACCGTGTAGCACAGGGAAGTGTGAGAACGGCGCTGTCCACTCTCAGGTACTTCGAGAAATATTTTATTTTATTCTTCTGTACCGATTTCCCAGCCTTCAGTTGAGACCTCTATTATTTTTCCCGTTTCAGCGCTTACTTCGATATTAAATTCTGTACCATCCTTGCTCTCGATATTAAATTCGTAGGAAGGCTCACCATCAAATTCAATTTCATATTCAGTTTTTTCATTTTTGCCTGGATATACCTTGAGTGCCGTAGCCAAAGCCTCTGCTTCCGAGACTTTTGCCCGGGCCTTGAATAAAGGATCAGAAGCACTATCAACTTCCTGCTCAATCTCAACAATATTACCGTGCTTATCGCATTCAAATTCCCATGAAATACCCTGGCTATCTACGATTTCAATTTCATAGGCGGGCTTACCTTCATTTGAGAAATTATGGTACTCAACTCGAGCAATTGATCCCTTTTTGACTCCGTTAACAACCTTGATGCAATCTTCAAGAGTGGCATGTCCAGCAAAAGCATTGATCGAAATTAATCCCAATACCATGGATGTCGCCGTCAGTATGATTTTTCTTAACATAAGTCTTCCTCCCAGAATTTGTGTGTAACATATTGTTATGCTACTACAGAACATAAGCTGTTATTAGATTGATTTTCTTACTTCACTCGGTGTTATACCGTTCCATCTTTTATATGCGCGTGAGAACGTGCTTGATTCCGAAAACCCGAGCAGAAAGGTAACTTCACCGAGGTTTATATCGGATTCAGTGACATATTGTATTGCCAATTCTCGACGTGTTTCTTCCAGCAAATCACGGAATGAAGTATCCATATTTTTTAACTTCCTTTGCAGGTTGCGGATACTCATATGCAGTGCATCAGCCACCATTCCCTGTGAAATATTACCCGATGGCAGTTGCTCAATAATGGTAGCTTTAACACGTTGCTCGATGTTGTTGCGATTAAGTTTAGCCAATGCACGGAGCATCAACTGATCATGCAGCTGCGCAAGCTCGGGACTTGCACCATCCAATTGTTGATCTATTAGCTCTGCAGGTATTGTGAAACTGTTTGTCGCTGCTCCAAACTGAACAGGACAACGGAAGAAGGCATAGTAGTCACCCGAACTGGGAAATTCTTCATGTGTAAATGTAACCAATGACGGATTGAGTTCTTCGTCTACATTGATCCGACACATCTTGATGAAGATAGCCATGGTAGCATCGTTTCGCGCAGGAATATCCTGCATAGCTGGACAGGGCACAAGAGTCACCACAAATCCATCAGCTGTGTCTTGCAGTTGGAGATCAAGAAATTCAGAGACGGTATGCACATAACGATCGGTGCGATTGAATGCTGTTCGCAGGGAAGAACTGGCCAGCCAGGCATAGCCCAAAGCACCGTAGTGAGAGGGATGCCAATGCCTGACTGCATGTAAACCAAAACAGGGGTCGTCAATCAGTTCGGAAGCCCTGCTCCAGAGTTTATTTGCAGAATCAATATTTACTCGTGCATCGGGAGTATCTATTAGTTTTGGCTCGATTCCGGCCTCGAGGAACAGTGATTCCGGATCCTGCCCATATTCCTCCAGCAGATGCCAGACAAGTTTTCCTACCTTGGCGAGACTTGTTTGAGACATAGTATTAATCCTTTACTTATTTTAGCGCCAGCAATCGAATGGATTCTACAAGATAAAAGTTTCAGTTACCCCTGTTTTTTAAGCCATTTGCTCCCAGCATTTCATAACTAACAAAATTGGCGCAAATTGCTTAATGATTGGCGCAGGTGGTCAATCAAAATCGCCTGGTTACGCATATTCTCTCCTTCAACCACAATTATTGTGTTGATGATATTTTATATACGGAGGTGTCTATGTCTGCAGCAATAACATATCTGGATAATGATTCTGTCATTTTCTACTCATGTATACACGATAGTTATTATCTTAAAAATCTTTTGTCACAGCTTGTCAGCTTAAAAGACTACAGAACAGCAGATGAGGCACTGGTTAGTTTTATAAACAACAGGGTGATGTGGGTAGAGGATATTAAAGAATGAAATCTCACAAAGAAGCACAAGGATCAATATCACTATCATCTGAATTTTGGCGCATAAAGCTAATCGATTGGCGTAAGCAGTCAATAAATAATTTCTCTTTACCCATATTATTTACCTCAAGCACAAATATTGTATCAGTGAAATTTTATATACGGAGGTGCCTATGTCTGCAGTAGTAAAATATCTGGATAATGATTCTGTCATTTTCTACTCGGCTATGCACGATAGTTATTACCTTAAAAATCTTGTGTCAAAACTTGTCAGTTCAAAAAACTACAGAACTGCAGATGAGGCACTGGTTAGCTTTATAAATAACAGGGTGATGTGGATTGATGATGTTAGGGAATGAAATCTCACAAAGAAGCACAAGATTCAATTTCACTATCATCTATATTCTGGCGCATAAAGCTAATCGATTGGCGTAAGCAGTCAATAAATAATTTCTCTTTACCCATATTATTTACCTCAAGCACAAATATTGTATCAGT
>QNEM01000115.1 GCA_003645215.1 Gammaproteobacteria bacterium | reverse complement strand
TGCCCGCCTGACCAAAAATCGCTTTATGGGCGCGTTGACCGGTGCCTTTGTGACGGCGATACTCAATTCCTCGTCGGTCACGACCGTACTGGTGGTTGGGTTTATTTCTGCTTGGTTCATGACCCTCACCCAGTCGGTGGGTGTCATCATGGGGGCCAATATCGGCACCACCATTACCGCCCAGATCGTGGCCTTCAATATAACCCAGTATGCGTTGTTGATGGTCACCATTGGTTTCCTCATGCTGTTTGTCGGCAAAGCAGAAAACACCCGACATTACGGTGGCATCATCATGGGCCTTGGTCTGATTTTTTACGGCATGGGCGTAATGGGTGACGCCATGCAACCGCTGCACACCTACCAGCCCTTCCTCGACCTCATGGTCAGTATGGAAAACCCGCTGCTGGGCATCCTGGTCGGTGCGGTTTTCACGGGGTTGGTCCAGTCCTCGTCAGCAACTACCGGCATCGCAATTGTGATGGCATCATCCGGTCTAATTACCCTGCCGGCCGGGATAGCGCTGGCCTTTGGCTCCAACATCGGTACCTGTGTTACCGCCATTCTGGCATCGCTGGGCAAGCCGGTGGAAGCAGTACGTGCGGCGATGGTTCACGTCATATTCAATATTGCCGGTGTACTAATCTGGTTTATGTTTATTCCACAGTTGACTGATTTTATCGTGGCGATCTCACCGAGTTCTCCAGCATTGAGTGGTAAGGCGCAGATGGCGGCCGATGTGCCACGCCAGATAGCCAATGCCCACACGGCATTCAACGTAGCCAATACCCTACTATTTATCGGCTTCGCCCCCCTGTTTGCACGACTGGTGGAGAAACTGGTGCCGGCACGTCCGGAAGAGGCAAAGATCATTATCGAGCCCCGTTATCTGGAAAAAGATGTGGTTGGGATTCCAGCTATGGCACTTGAACAGGTACGGCTTGAAGTCGGCCACATGGGTGGGATTATTAACGAAATGTTCTCAATCCTGCGTTCAGGTGTGCAAGAAAGGGACAAGCAGAAGTGCGATAGCGTCCTGAAACTGGATGACAAGGTGGATATTTTGCGCGATGCGATTCTTGAATACATGAGCGAGATACGCCAGCAACCTCTGACGGACAAGCAAAGTGAACACTTTCAGGTATTAATGAGTGCCACGGTGAACCTGGAAAACCTGGCAGATATTATCAATGACGAACTGGTAACAGTTGGCAAGGGTTTCATTGACCTGGGGGTTGAACCCAGCGAGACTACCCTCTTATTGATAAGCAGTCTGGCGGACAAGGTAGGCTATACGATTGAACAGGTAATTCTGGCAATACAGGAAGAGGATGAAACGGCCGCAGAAGAAGTCATTATAGCCAGGGGCGAGGTTCACCGCATAGCTGACGAATTTCTCCTGCTTCAGTCTGAGCGGATTGGAATCCAGGACAGTGGGCATCTCGACCTGGTGCGGCTGGAGATGGAGTTCCTGGAGAAACTGCGTGGCATCTATACCCTTGCCAAGCGCATCGCCAAGGATTTCGTACCCGATGAGGTGGCGAGCAAGGCCTGATGGCTTTGCGCAAAGGTGTATTTCAATAATTCATAAAACGTGTCAACTTAATATGCATAATTCATTAGATAAATAACTCTATCGTGAGAATCAAGGGGTGAGAATCAAGGGGTCAGTGTCGATTGATTGGGTGACCGTCCGCTTCCAGTTGAAATCACCTTATGAAGCAGACATTCAACAGTTGTTGTTTATTTTATAGTCGTTACATCTGAGCCACAGGTCATATATTCGCTAATATATTACTGCCGCGTTCAATAACCCAATAAAAGCTAACAGAAGCGCAGACACCCGCAACAATAAATCGGTTTATTTTAGTGGCTCTGGTGCCTAAAAGACTAATCAGGGAAAAGACAGAAAACGAGGCTATGACTATCAACACCTGGCCTATCTCTACACCAAGGTTAAATGCTAAAAGACTTTGCCAGATATTCGGTGATGTAACCTGAAGAATATGCTGTAGAACAAACGAAAAACCGAGACCATGTAATAATCCGATTAATCCGGTAACGGCGACAACCGTCCATTCATTTTTTTTCTGTTTAAAATCTGGTTTAAAGTCTGGCGCAACTGCTACAAACGCGACATAGATAATCGACAATGCAATGCCAGTCTCAACTGCTGGCACAAACCAGGCCCCCGTTGGTACAAAACCAAAGAAACCGAGTGAAAGTGTAATGCTATGGCCAATGGTAAATCCGGTCACGCGCCAGAGTAACGGCCCAAAATGCATCGCTCCAAGGACAAGACATATTACAAACAGGACATGATCAAGACCCTCAAGAATATGTTTTACACCTTCCTTGATAAATGTCATCACCGCATCAAAAACTGAACGGGTAACGACAACAGGCTCGTGCAATAGTCCTCGAGCACGAAAAACCTGAACACCGCTGGGACTGTAATCCAGTACAAGATTAGCCGTTTCATCTTGATCTGGCAGGCCCGGATCCAGCTTGCTTGATATCGCGTACTTGTACACTGCGCCCTGAGTGGTGTATCGAAACAGGACATCGACCGTAGTGTCACCCACATAGACATCTTGCTCAAACGCATCGAATACTTGCTCGTCCTGAAATGACATTTTTGCATCATCCAGCGTGGCAAAGTCTGGTTGGCTACCAAGCTTGTAAAGCTTGACGCGTTCAACTTCCGGATCAACGATTTTTCCATCAATAGAAAGTTCAAGACCTTGCATAGCAAGCAGAGCCAAACCATCAGTAGAATCCTTTAACTGTTTTACATCTATATAATGAACAAGCTTGCCTTCTTCAAGTCGATTGCTGGTATAAGGTGCAGGTGATGGTAGCCCGTCTTCATTTACCTCGCCCAGTAAATGCGCGACCAGATATGGCATCGGTAAACGCATATAAACATTCAAGCCATCCGCTAAATGCTCAACATGCAAAATCCGCACATTCAAATTGAGTTTGAAATGTGCTGATGCTGTTGTGATGCAAAGCAGAGACAAGGTAATGATTAAAAAATACTGAAAAATAGCGCGAGATTGGGAAAACATTATTTTGATTCTTTAATGTCAATCACGGTTAGATCAGCCAGGTGCCATTGTTTGTTAACTTCTATCAGATCAAGCAGGATCTGAAATTTAATCAGGCGCTGATCTACATGCCCCCAATGTCTGGCGCTGATCTTGGCCGAGCCATTTACGGTTGTGCTAAAGCCATCCGGATTATTTAACTCCTGCAAATTAACAATTTGCACATCATTAAATGCCTGCACTGCACCTACAGCACCACCTGTGACTTTTGGTGAAAATAATTTTGCCAGTTCATTTTTTGTGACGTCAGCTTGCTTTGCACTAATAACCTTGCCAAGTTCACGCGAAAAATTACCCGGCTCTTTTTCAATAAAGGCGATACGTACATTTTCCAACACACCATCAACAATGCTTAGTGCTTCTTGTTGATCAGGCATTTGATTGAATAATTTTATTTCACCAATAAAAGGTATGCTGATACTCCATCCCGTTTCGTCCTCGACCGGATGAATTACTGGCTCACTGTATTTTTTAAGATAATTCTGCCAGCCAAATTCCGGATCATCTTTATCAATCAGGCCCTGTAATGGTCCAACCGGATCAGTCACTATTACCGGGATACGATCTATACGTTGATTAAAAAATTCCCAGCGAGATTCAATCTTCTGCGGCAATGTCTCTATCAAATATTGTTGGCTTACACCAACAAGCAGTGAATATTTATCTACCGCTGTCGTGACATCGATAACTTTTAAACCAGACAAGGTAGCATTCAAAAACTCGACACGAATGGAATCTGGCTTGAAGGAATCACCGTCTATTTGTAGTGTTTCTTTATTGGCATAGTAATTTTTAATATGTTTTATTAGCAGTTGATGTTTGTCTTCAACACTCGCGTTAAAATCTTCAACATTGAAACCAGTCAGCTCTGCAATATCACTGATGCGCATAAGTGATTCCAGTCTCACCTGTCGTGGCTCAACATAAAGATAAAGCATCAATGGATATTTATGGTGGCGAGTCAGGTTTTTATTATCAAACTTTGTATACCAGGGATCCTGCCAGTCGAGATTTAACTTTGCAGTTTGTCCAAGATAACGAAAATCTATGATGGGAACAGATTTATGATAAGCAATAAAACCAATACTAACTAATGCACGTCCTTCTTCATCCAGTGGTGGAATGATGGTCAATGTCTCTGGTTTTGATTTAAATGGATAATTGATTTCCACATACAACACACGCTTGTCTTCTGGGGCCTCCGGAATACGCTGCTTTGTATAAGGATTAATCTTTCCGGCGAAACGTGATTTCCGATCAATTCGAAGCCTTGGTTCAAGCAGTATTAGGTTTGCAGATAATTTCTCCCCGGTGTCAGTAATAAACTGAAATTTATTATCTGCAAAATTTTGTAACCTTTCTTCGACAGGCGCTCGTTTGATACTGGAATCTTTTAACCAGTCATCGGGGATTAATTCATCGAATGCCTCCAGATTCCCGACATAAATCTCCAGCACCAGTTTAACGTGATCATCCAGTACGTAGATTTCAGCAATATTCGGTGACGTCTCTGCACCGGTGAGGTTGACCCAGTCAGGTCTTGCCAATGTAGAAGTGAATATTAGAATTAAAAATACTATTGCAGTAAAGATGCGTATTGTCATTATCGTCCTGTGAATTTTATTCTTTAGATTATTTTCGCATTTTACTATAAAACCATGCATACATATAAAAGGCAGGAACAATGGACTAAGATATCTAAATTGGCTAATAGTAAAGCTGAGTATTTAATAGTTAGGGAGATCCTTAATGAAAAGTAATCTACGAATTTCGGGTATAGCGATAATTGTGTGTGTCACGGTGATCGCTATATATATGAAAGGTCATTATGATGGTGAGGCAGGCAACGATAATGCCTTACCTATTGGCCAGGCCAATGCCAAATCAACACCAGTAGAATGGTCACGGACCAGGCCCTATCCAATACATGAAGTTTATTATCCCGGTACTGAAGAACTGGCAGCCGATGAAATGCGTGTTATCGCATGTGGCACCGGCATGCCGACACCGCGCCTGAAACAGGCTGCGGGTTGTTTTCTGGTTGAACTCGGCAATGGTGAGAAGTTTATTTTCGATATGGGCGAAGGTTCCTACGAACGTATTGCGGCACTGGGTATTCCGCTTGATCAACTAGACAAGGTCTTTCTGGGTCACTTGCACCTGGACCACGCGGGTGATTTCCCTGCGTTTTATTACACCGGTCCTGTAAACAACCGACTTACGGGTGTGAGATTATGGGGACCGAATGGGGTTAAGCCCGAATGGGGCACCAAGGCCTGGGTCAAAAACATGGAAGAAATGTGGGCCTGGGAGAAAGCCACGCGTGGAGCGGTCGTTGATCCACGCGGCCTCCAGCTTGAGGTCAACGAATTTGACTGGACCGCCGTCAACAACATCATTTACGACGAGGATGGGGTCGTGATCCGTACCATCCCGGCGATTCACGGAGAACAATCAGTGAGCTATATCCTGGAGTGGAGCGGCCTGAAATTTGCCTTCTCCAGCGATACTCTCCCGACTACCGGCTGGCGAGATCATGCTGTGGGTGCAGATCTTGCGATTCACGAATGTTTCCTCCCACCAGAAATGATGATGTCGAAGCTCGGCATGGTGGCATCAGAAGCGATCTTCGTCGGTACCCAGGCACATACATCGGCACAGGCTTTCGGCAAGATCATGTCCCTGACCAAACCAAAGTTGGCTGTTTGTTACCACTTCCAGAATGACCATGATACGTCTGTGGCTGTATATTCAGAGATCCGCAAAACCTATGACGGCCCTCTTGATCTCGCGCAGGATTTCATGGTCTGGAATGTCACGAAGAGTGGTATCCGTACCCGCATGGCCGTACCGAATCACGAGAGTTTCCCAACGCCACCACAACGGCAGAAGCAGCCACCGGATTCGATGAAGATCCTGGGAGCGATGTTCAGCGAAACCACGCTTAGTAGTGTTGAACCCGAATCAGCTGCCGTGACCAACGCGCAGATCGAGGCATTCAACAAACGCAACGGTACAGATGTGAAACCGGGACTGACGGCGGTTCCGTTTATGGATAAGAAGTAAGAACCGAGTAAAGTAACAAATGGCCTGGGCTCTCCTGCCTGAAAACAGGAGAGCTCTATGTGCAGAAACTGCACTATGGACTAATAGGGGTTTAGTACTACTATTTAAATAGTAAAGATTGCGGACGGTTTAAGAAAAATATTTCTATTAAAAACCAGCTCTACTAAGGACCAAGACTATGAAAACAAATACTAAAAGAACCAATTGGCTATGCTTGTTAGCACTGATGGTTTCATTTGTTCCCGGCATTGCCATCGGTGAGGCTGCCAAGGACAATGTTCCACTAGGGCGCACACCTGCGTCAATAGTCGATGGCCAATACCCGGCCAGCTATTTTCCCAATACTGAGTTACTTGGTGCCGATGAGATGCGGATCACCGCACTTGGTACCGGTATGCCAAATCAAACCCGTGCAGCAGTCTCGATCTCATATCTGGTCGAACTCGGCAACGGAGATAAATTCCTGTTCGACCTCGGCTCAGGGATGCTTGCTAACCTGTTCTCCCTACGGCCTGATTTTTCGAAACTCGACAAGGTCTTTGCCAGTCATCTGCATGTCGACCACGTGGGCGACTTCATGGCATTTCATATCGGTAGCTG
>QNEM01000114.1 GCA_003645215.1 Gammaproteobacteria bacterium | reverse complement strand
CTTTTTTATTGACTGGCTGGGGGTAGAGGATTATTCCGTACGCCCATGTACTCCACCCCTTTGGGGCCAGCTTCACTGCGTTCCGCTGTTCACAAAACAGCAGGAGCAAGTTTTGAACATCACGCTACGCGTGATGGCCTGAAAGGTAAGCCACAAGGATGTGGTAAATAAATTTGTTCCCTACGGATTTACTCCGGGCTCCTGCCCTCCACCCTTCGGGCCAGCATAGCTGTTCAAAATCATTCCTGATGATTTTGTGTCAAACCCAGGGGTTCTCATACTTTTCTACTAAGCAATACATAAAAAGGAAAACCAATAAAGACTGGCCTTCCTTTTTATTAATTGGCTGGGGGTAGAGGACTGACTCGTTACATCCATGTAACTCGCACTTCGTGTATCGCTAACGCGATGTCCAAATCGGCTGTCCTGCCGATTTACTCCGGGCTCCTGCCCTCCGCCCTTTGGGCCAGCATAGCTGTTCAAAATCATTCCTGATGATTTTGTGTCAAACCTCTTTCCGGTTCGAATTCACACACACTAAATCTATTAAACAAAAATCCATTCTGGATTTCTGTTTAATAAATTTAATTGGCTGGGGGTAGAGGATTATTCCGTACGTCCATGTACTCCACCCCTTCGGGGCCAGCTTCACTGCGTTCCGCTGTTCAAATTTGTTCCAGACAAATTTGTCGAACCCAGGGGTCCTCATACTTTTCTACTAAGCAATACATAAAAAGGAAAACCAATAAAGACTGGCTTTCCTTTTTATATATTGGCTGGGGGTAGAGGATTCGAACCTCTACTGGCGGAGTCAGAGTCCGCAGTCCTACCGTTAGACGAACCCCCAAAAGTGTGCTGATTTGCTATATCAATTTTAGCAGGGAATCATAAAGAAAAAAAAAGAGGGTAAACCCTCTTTTTTTTCTGAACAATCCTGGAAAACTTAACGTTTTGAGAATTGTGGACGCTTACGCGCTTTATGTAGACCAACTTTCTTACGTTCAACTTCACGTGCATCGCGGGTTACGAAGCCTGCCTGACGCAATGGCTGACGTAGAGTTTCGTCGTATTCAATCAGGGCTCTGGTGATGCCATGACGGATTGCACCGGCCTGACCAGAAATACCGCCACCCTTGACGGTGATATTGATGTCCATTTGACCGAGTAGCTCGACTGTTTCCAGTGGTTGACGGACGACCATGCGACCTGTCTCACGACCGAAATACTGCTCAAGTGTTCTGTTGTTAATGGTGATGTTGCCGTCGCCACGTTTCATGAAAACGCGTGCTGCTGAGCTTTTGCGGCGACCTGTACTGTAATAGATGTCTGTTGCCATTTGTTAAATTTCCAATACTTTCGGTTGTTGGGCAGAATGTTTGTGTTCTGCGCCAGGGTATACTTTCAGTTTACGGTACATGTCTCTGCCAAGAGGGCCTCTGGGGAGCATGCCTTTCACTGCCTTTTCGATAACCATTTCTGGTTTCTTTGCAATCAGCTTGTCAAAGGTGATTGATTTCAAACCACCTGGAAAACCAGTGTGGTGGTGATAGATTTTGTCTGTGGTTTTATTACCAGTCACCTTCACTTCTTTGGCATTGATTACGACGATGTAGTCGCCGGTGTCCATATGCGGTGTGTATTCTGGCTTATGTTTGCCACGCAGACGTCTGGCTATCTCGGTTGCGAGTCTGCCTAGAGTTTTACCACTGGCATCTACAATGTACCAATCTTGCTTGATATCAGAGGGTTTTGCTGAATAGGTTTTCATTATATATGTACTTATAAAATGGTCATCGAAAAAAGAGGTCGAATGGTACGGATTGGCCGCTGGACTGTCAATATAATAAGCCGTTCTTTATATGTGATTCAGGGCAATTCAGGCTGATTTCCCACCGAAAACAGCGAATAATTCTAAAAACTGGAAATTACCGGGATTTACATTATAAAGAATGGCATATTACCACGTATGAGCGAACGAAATTATAGTGTTCTGGACGGTTTCATCAACAGGATTGATGAGCATCTCGGGGCCTTTATAAGCCAGCCACAGCAGACCTTACGTGCTTATCCTGCTGAAAATGTCGATCATTCGATGTTGTCGGAGACCGAGCGCCGCCAATCCGAGGGGTTTATGCGGGTCAACCATGCGGGCGAAGTCTCAGCCCAGGCACTTTATAAAGCCCAGGCACTCACTGCTCGCGATGATCAGGTGCGGGAGGCGATGGAACGTTCGGCAGAAGAGGAGATTGATCACCTGGTCTGGTGTGAAGAGCGTCTGCATGAGCTGGGAGGACGTACAAGTCTTCTTGGGCCTTTCTGGTTTTTCGGTTCATTTACCATAGGTTCCCTGGCGGGTTTAGTCGGAGATAAATGGAATCTGGGTTTTGTTGTTGAAACCGAGAATCAGGTTGTGAAACATCTGGATGAGCACTTGAATGAGATTTCTACAAGCGATTTGAGAAGTCGGGCGGTTCTGGAGCAGATGCGAGAAGATGAAGCACATCATGCCAGTGTCGCACATCATGCAGGAGCGGCAAACTTGCCGGAGTCAGTCAAAAAGATGATGAGACTACTTTCGAAGGTTATGACGAAGACGGCTTACTGGATCTAGACCGGTCTGATTTCTGGATAATTATCCGAGAATCGCCTTGAGGATGTAGAAGAAAATAATCGCCAGGATTGCACCGGCGGGCAGTGTGATGATCCACGACATGAAGATCGAACCAATCACTCGCAGATTCAGCGCTGAAATTCCTCGAGCAAGGCCAACACCGAGTACCGCACCCACTAATGTATGGGTTGTCGAGATAGGCAATCCGGTTCCAGAGGCAAGGACGACCGTTGTTGAAGCTGAAAGGTTACAGCAAAAACCACGACTTGGTGTCAGCTCAGTAATACCAACCCCGACTGTTGCAATCACCTTGTGCCCGTACATGACCAGGCCAGCAACAATACCCATTGCCCCCAGCATCAAGACCCAGGAAGGCAGCATTGATTGTTGTTCAATTAGACCACCACTATTAACAATACTGACAACCGCAGCGACTGGTCCAATGGCATTAGCGACGTCGTTAGAGCCATGTGCAAAGGCCATGGCACATGCGGTAAAGACCATTAATACACCAAACACCAGTTCAACACTGTGCAGATGAAAGCCACCAACATCGACTGGTTGCTCTTTTATCTTGCGAATCATAAAGATGCCGATAATGGTGGAAATAATACCGATAATGGCTGCAATGCTGTAACACTCAGTCTTTGTCATATCCAGACCAAGATGTTTTAAACCCTTGAATACAGTAAC
Source organism: Gammaproteobacteria bacterium (assembly GCA_003645215.1). Taxonomy (GTDB): domain Bacteria; phylum Pseudomonadota; class Gammaproteobacteria; order Eutrophobiales; family Eutrophobiaceae; genus SMWN01. The sequence continues at coordinate 3,490 of QNEM01000114.1, read as the reverse complement.
CAGTGAAATAATAAAACCAGTCATAAAAATATAAAGAGGCACGTAACGTTTGGAGTTTTTAAACGGGTCTGCGCTATCCAGTATCAGAACCTGGACACTTCGGTAGAGAAAATAGGACATGGTTCCTGCCAGGATCGGGGAGACCACCCAGCTCATTGCAATATTACCGACTTTCCCCCATTGCACGGCATCTATGCCCATGGTGACCGCTGCAAAACCGACAATGGCACCGACAATAGAGTGGGTGGTTGAGACTGGCAAACCTTGACACGTTGCAAACAATAACCAGACACCCGCTGCAAGCAGCGCCGATAACATGCCATAGACAAGCAACTCTGGAGAGTCCGCAAACATGGCAGAATCCACCATGCCTTTACGTATAGTGGAAGTGACTTCGCCACCTGCCAGGTATGCACCTGCGAATTCAAAAATGGCGGCAATGATAATGGCTGATTTGATTGTCAGCGCTTTCGAGCCAACCGAGGTTGCCATGGCATTAGCAACATCATTAGCACCAATACCCCATGCCATAAACAGACCGAATACAGCAGCAAGTATCAATAACAGTGTTGCGTGTTCCATAATAATTTATATTTGGGTGAATATGTCTGGGGTGAGTAGGCCTAGTGAGAAATAGTTTCAGGAAATTATTTGGCAAGCATTAATTGCAAGCGGTTACCTATGCTCTGTGATGCATCGGCAAGGTCACCCAGCCATTCTATTATCCTGTATATAAATACGACATCAACAGGTGGTAATTCACTTTCCATCGCATAAAGAGAGCCACAGAGGTTGGCCTGGATATCATCAGTCTCATTCTCAATGACATGCAATTCAGAAATCATTTGTTTGACGCGAGAGGCCTCATCTCCCCGAAATCCTGTGATTACCAGCTCATCCAGTTCATTGATGGCAATCTGGGCTTGCTTTGTGGCGTCTATACAGCGATATAGGAAGGCCATAAAATCATCCGCAAGAGGACCTGGGATTGCCATCTTGCGGCCGAGTGTGAGTCCGGAAATATCTTTTGCCCGATTCGCAATAAGATCCTGCAGATCCAGAACCTGAAGAATATCTCTTCGGTCTATAGGCATGAATAAACTTGTGGGCAGGTTCATGCGTAATTCGTTCTTGGTGTCATCGGCGTCACCTTCAAGCGAGGCAAGTTTTTCCTGAATTATTGTTGCCTCATCCCAGTCACCTTTAAAAACAGCTTCAAAGTAAGGAATGAGTTGCTCAACACAGGCAATGACACTGGCAATATGTTTTTGCAGTGGTGAGACAGGAGAGTTACCGAAGATCTGTGAAAAATAACTGGTTTTTGCCATAGGCGCTATTGTATGTATTTTTTTTGAAAATAAATACTTTTTAATCATTGAAAAAATATCTGTCATCCCCACCTTAAAATATAAGACAAACATTTAAGTTAATCAGGAGGTGTGAAATGGCACTTGTAAGATATGAACCCCTAAGAAATGGAACATGGAATTTACTGGATAGACTGCAAAAGGAATTCAACCTGCAGAATGCTTTTGAACCATATACAAAGGAAGTTGCAGGAGATGATAATTCAGATGTGGTGACCAGTCATTGGCGTCCTGCAGTTGATATCAAAGAGGAAGAAGACCGATTTGTTATCTATGCAGATTTGCCTGGCGTTGATCCAAAAGACATCGAAATTACGATGGAAAAAGGCGTGTTAACACTCAAAGGTGAGCGTTCTGAAGAGACCAGGGAAGAACGGGAAGGCTACAAACGCGTTGAGCGTATAAGTGGCAGTTTTTACCGTCGCTTCAGTTTACCTGATACAGCCGATGCTGAACGCATTGAGGCCGAAGGTAAAAATGGCGTGTTGGAAATTACACTACCAAAGCACGAGAAGGTGCTAGCAAGAAAAATTACTGTAAAGAGCTAAACCCAGTGGTCTGGAAAAAGGCGGGTATTCCCCGCCTTTTTTCTTTGTTGCTATTCATTCTACAACCTTATAGGTTGCTGGAATAATATGAACTTTTTCAGGAAGAGTGTTTCCTAAGTTCGTATATGATTATTTCTATTCACAAGTATCATTTGGGTGATTTTGATGTATAAAAGAGCAACGAGTTGGATCCCTGGTATCGCATTGGGCAATTTATTAATACTTGTATTGAGCCTGATCAGCGCATCTGTGCAGGCAGTATTACCAATCTATGCAGACGGCAAGGAATTACCGAGTCTGGCCCCGATGCTGGAACAGGTCACACCCGCCGTCGTCAATATCGCAACAGAAGGTAAGGTCCAGGTCAGGTTAAATCCACTTTTTTCAGATCCATTCTTTCGTCGCTTTTTTAATGTTCCGGATCAACCTGTAGAAAGAAAAACCCAGAGTCTGGGTTCGGGTGTGATTGTCGATGCCAAACGCGGATTGGTAGTGACGAATAACCATGTGATTGCCAATGCACTGCAGATCACAGTGACATTAAGCGATGGCAGGCAGCTGGAAGCAGAACTGGTTGGTGCCGATCCGCAAACGGATGTTGCCGTCATCAAGATTCCTGCAGAAGATATCGTCGATATCAAGACAGCAGATTCTGATGAACTCAGGGTAGGTGACTTTGTAGTCGCTATTGGTGAACCGTTTGGTCTCGGACAAACCGTTACCTCCGGTATTGTCAGTGCGCTCAGTCGTAGCGGCCTGGGCATAGAAGAATATGAAAATTTTATCCAGACAGATGCCTCTATTAACCCGGGAAATTCCGGTGGTGCATTAGTGAACTTACGAGGTGAACTGGTCGGCATTAATACGGCAATCTTTTCGCAAACCGGTGGAAATATTGGTATCGGTTTTGCCATCCCGATTAATCTGGCAATGCAGATCACCGAGCAGTTACTGGAACATGGCAAAGTACAGCGTGGGTTTCTCGGGGTATCTGCACAGAACTTATCACCTGCCCTGGTGGAAGCCTTTGGCTTAAAGCAGAACAAGGGAGCGGTAATCACCAGTGTTGATGAGGGGTCTCCCGCAGGGAAGGCCGGACTTCAGCCCGGAGATATACTGGTAAAAATAAATGGTCGTGATGTTAAAAATGCAGGTGATGTGCGTAATAGTTTTGGTTTGTTGACCATCGGCGAAGAGGTCGTTTTTGATATTTTACGTGGGGGCATAAGCAAAAAAATTACCACTATAGTCACTGTCGCAAAAGAAGAAGTTAGTTTACCCGTTGCCATCAATAAACGCCTGGAGGGTGTGACAATTAATGAACTCAAGGAAGGCCATCATTACTATGGAAAAGTCCAGGGTGTTCATGTTGTCCATGTGGACAGAGGTAGCCCGGCATGGCGTAGCGGCCTGAGAAATGGTGATGTCATTACTTCGGTGAATCGTCAGCCTGTGAAAGATGTACCGATATTTCTCAAACTCGTTAATGGAAGAGATGAACCCTTATTATTAAGAATAATAAGAGGCAATAATGCTGCGTTTATTGTGATTAAGTAAGAGAGATACCCTTACCCT